>JBAUOX010000968.1:0-9161 GCA_049579985.1 Isosphaeraceae bacterium
CGTCTCCAACCGCATAGATATCCGGGTCGGTGGTTTGAAGGTGTTCATTGACCCGGATGCCCCCACGAGGCCCGACTTGCAAGCCCGCATCGATTGCCAGCTTGTTTTCAGGACGCACCCCAACTCCCAAGAGGACCAGTTGGGCCGTCAGGCGAATCCCCGACTTCAACACGACCGTCAGGTCATCCGGTCCCCGCTCGAATGCCTCGGCGGATTGACCGAGCAACAGCGAGACGCCTTTGGTTGCCAGGTGTTCCGCAAGGGGAGTCGTCATCTCCTTATCGAAAGGCGGCAGCACTTGGTCCTGCAATTCGACCACTGTGACCGCGATGCCTCGACGCACGAAGTTCTCGACCAGCTCGAGTCCGATGAACCCCGCCCCCACCACGACCGCCTGCTTGACCCCATGGTCCACCCGATCCTTGATGAGGTCCACGTCTTGTAGGTTGCGCAGCGTGAAGACGCCGGGAAGGTCGATACCGGGGATTGGTGGCCGCAATGGAGCCGCCCCCGGTGCGAGAATGAGCTTGTCGTAGGCTTCGTCGTACTCCCGTCCCGAAGCGAGGTCGCGGACACGGACCTTCTTCGCAGCGCGATCGATGGCCTCGACTGATGAGCGGACCCGCACGTCAAGCCGGAAACGGGACCGGAGGAGTTCCGGGCTTACAACGAGCAGTTTGTTCCGCTCGGCGATCTCCCCGCCGACGTAGTAGGGCAAGCCGCAGTTGGCGAACGACACGTCCGGCCCACGCTCGAACAGGACGATGGAGGCGTCTTCGGCCAAGCGGCGGGCGCGGGCGGCCGCCGATGCCCCGCCCGCGACGCCTCCGACGATGAGCAATTTCATGATCAAACCTCCCGTGCGAGGGAACAGGTGCTGGAATCCTTAACACGGTTCCAGGGCATCCGGGCCAGGAGCATCCCCATCCCACATGTGTCCGTGACCCCGGCGAAAACGAGGCCCGCCCCGACGAACGCCGGCAGAGCGAGAAAGCCTGGATGAACGAACGCCCCAAGTCCCGTGCCCAGGACGACGAGCGATCCGGCGGCGATCCTTACCTGTCGTTCCAGCGAGACCGTCTTCTTGCCTCGAACCACGGGTAGTCCCGCTCGTTCCCATTCCAGAGTTCCGCCTTCGACATTGACGACGTTGTGATAGCCGGCGGCCAGGAACTGCTCACACGCCTGCCGGCCACGACTGCCGGAGCGGCAGATCAGGTAGAGAGGATCGTCCTTGGCGCCGGTGCGAGCCTCCATGACCTCCCTCGGGTCAAGCCTGTCGAGGGACGCCAGTCGGGCGGGCTCGGCATGGACCTCTCGGTATTCCACAGGCGTTCGCACGTCGATCAACTCGACCGGACTTCCCCGCAGTCGCATGGCCTCAAGCTCCCTCGGCGTGATTGTCGCGACACTCACTAAACCCTCCTTACAATTTCTCAAGCTGGGCACGACAAGCGACCCCGATCAGGGTTTGAAGCAGGCGAAGCCGTCCTTCTCCTGCTTGCGGTTCCACTTCGGCCGAATCGTTTGGATTTCCCTTCGTCGGTCGCCGTGCTACAATATTCTAGGTTTCGTAAACAACTATATTCCTGTTTGGTGATTCAGTCAAGACATGGCCGCAACAATTTCCGACGAGCTCCTTGATCGGATGTCCGAAAAGATCCCAATGCTCTCGGACTCGACCCGGCTAGCGATTCTTCGCACCCTCATGCAGGGGCAGCGGAACGTCACCGGCATCAACTCTCGCGCCGGCCGAGCACGTGATCAGATACAGGCGGCCCTAGGTCCTTGGATGAACACGCATTCCTCCGCACACCGGATTCCGGTGCCTATGGCGGATGACTCGGCGCTGGCCCGCGTGTATGCAACGCGAAGGTAAACCGTCCCAGGGTCCACCGAGCGGGCCGCGCAGGAGTTCTTCCGGTGCTCACAACGGCCCAGCAGTGGTGCAAAGAACGATGGATATGACGAAGTTCTCAACTCTCATCGCGATGCTGCTGTCTGCCTCAGCCGGTCTTCCAGATGAGGTCCAGCTCTTCAATGGCAAGGATTTGGACGGCTGGGTGGCCGAGGGGGTCAGAGAGTTTGTGAAGGACGGCCGGACGCTGCCGGTCTGGTCGGTCAAGGATGGGCATCTCATCTGCACGGGTAAGGGATTCGGATTCCTGCGGTACGATCGGCGCACGTTCGCCGACTTCGTATTCCATGTCGAGTTTCGCATGGCCCCCGGGTGCAACAGCGGTCTGGGCATCCGGACCCTCTCGTTTGACCCGGCTCGGTCCCGGGCGACTCGGCCCTCGTTCTATGGCTATGAGATCCAGTTGTTCGACGATGCGGGCAAACCGCCGACAGTGCACTCGAGCGGGTCGTTGTACCGATACGTGGCCCCTCGGAAGAATGCGATCCTGCCCGCGGGACAGTGGAACAGCATCGACATCGAGTGCGCCGGGCCGCAGATCAAGGTCACTCTCAACGGTGAGCTGATCGTCGATCTCGACCAGTCCACCGTTCCAGAGCTTCGCCAGAAACCGCTGGCGGGTTATCTCTGCCTTCAGAACCATGGAGGCAACATCGAGTTTCGAACCGTACGGGTCCGAGACCTTGCAGGGTCCTCGCTTGGGTCCGGGGTGAGCTCATCGGCCGTGCCGCCGGTGCGGCCTGGTTCCGTCCGCACTCCGGTGAAGTAAAATGGAGCCAACGCGGCAATCGGCTGCACTCCTGGCAGGCTTCATCGACAAGGCCTCCTGGGCGCTGGGCGACAAGCCGCCCCAGCGCGCCTGGAGAATGGGAGGCCGGCAGACCTGCTTGGTGCCGCGGTTCGGCGACCAGTTCGATCGCCGGGCTGTCGTCTTCGAGTACGACGACGGCGTACGTGTCTTCGGATTCACGCGTGACCAGGAAGACTGTCACACCGAGACTTCGGACCTGATCATCGGTACCAAGGGACGGTGCGACGTCCTCAAGCACACCATCGAGGGCCAGTCGCGGTGGAGAGCGGTGGGCTGGTCGGGCTTTCAGCCGACGTGCGAACTCACCGGCTTCAAGCCAGCCGTCGGCGTCAGTCCGGCTTCACCGCGAAGCTCAGAAGAAACGTACCGTAGCGATCCTCGAATGGTGAGAACCTCACGGCCGCCTCGTAGAGGTTGTAGAGGGGCAGGATCAACCGCGCGAATGTCTCCTCGACGTATGTATACGAGATGCCGCTCACGCCGCGAATTCGAATGGACGAGAAACCCGCCTCCTCCAGCTCGGTTCGGAGATCCTGGCGAGTCAAGAGAACTTCGTTCTCCGTTTTCCCCTTGCTCGAGTAGAAGGGAGACCGCGGATCGCGATAGAGCCACATCGAGGGGCTGTGGGCGCTCGGATCGAAGGCAAACAGGCGACCGCCGGGCCGTAAGATGCGGAGTCCTTCTCGGAGGATCTCGACCCGCATGGCCCGTTCGTTACAGTGGTGGAGTACGCCGGAGTAAAGGATGATATCGGCCTCCCCATCGGCGAGGTTGGTGGCTCGGATGTCACCGACGAGGTACCGCTCATGGCCCGATTTCTTGCGCGCCGCCTCGATGCTCCGAGGCGAGATGTCGACTCCGGTCAAGTCGAGGTTGAAGGCCGACAGCCGCCGCGTGAAAGCCCCGGTGCCGCAACCGAGGTCGAAGCAGCGCTCGCCCTCGCGGGGGCGGACGAGCGAGCCGAAGAGACCAAGCAACCGGCGATAGGCCCCCTTGCCGAGAACATCGTACTCGCCGTGCTCGGTCTCGAAGCTGTCGAAGAAGGCAACTTCCTTTGAGACGTCCATTGGATCGTGTCCGGTACGGTTAGGGCGTGATCACCCGGGGTTCTGGGAGAGGAATCACGAACTTGCCGTGGAATCCCTTGGCCTTCAACTTCGGCATGAGCTCGTCGGCGATGTGCCACGAAAGCAGCAGGGCGTATTCCGGCTGGTCCTCGAACAGCTTGCCCTCGTCGAGAACCGGGATCAGCGTGCCGGGGATATATTTGCCGATCTTGTAAGACCCCTTGATTTCGAGGACGCAGTCGAGGATGCCGTCGTCCAGCCCGACGTAATTGATCAGCGTGCTCGCGCGCGAAGGTGCGCCGATACCGTAGACGCGCTCTCTCCGCGCCTTGATCTCCCTAAGCAGCGCGTGGAGGCCCATCTTGGTCAGGACGACCTGGTGTCGAAAGTCCTTCAACTTCTCCTCGGTGAGTTTCTTCCGTTCTTGAGCCAGGATCGCCTCCACGCTCTCGCGCACCGGGTATAGCCCCTTCCTCGCGGCATAAACGCGGATCGAGCCGCCGTGGGTCGGGATTGGCCGGGCGTGGACGACTTCCAGACCGTGCATCGCGAGCAGGAACTTCAGGCTGGTCACCGAGTAGTACCGGAGGTGCTCGTGGTAGATCGTGTCATACTGGAGTGTTTCGACCAGGGGGAGCAGGTAGTGCGACTCGGTGATGAAGAGCCCGGAATCGCCGAGCAATTCGAGGACGCTCTCGACGACGGAATGGACGTCCTCGATGTGGGCGAAGACGTTGGTCGCGGTGACGACATTCGCCTTTCCCTTGAGGTTGACCACCTCACGGACGGCGTCGTGGTTGAAGAACGAGATCAGGGTCGGGATGCCCCGCTCGTTGGCCAGGTGCCCGGCGTTCGTCGGCTCGATCCCGTGGACGCGGTGTTGTCCGGAAAAGTTGCTCAAGAGTGTCCCGTCGTTCGAGCCGATGTCGACGACGAGGTCGTCGGGACCGATCTCGAAGAGCGAGTGAACTTCCCGGCTCAGCTCGGCGAAGTTGTCGCGGAGGATCTTGGTGGTCCCGCTGGTGTAGGGGTAGGTTGGCGGGAAGAGGATCGCCGGGTCCACCACGAGGCCGAGTTGGACCAACTGGCAATGCCGGCACATGAGGACCTGAGCGGGGTAAGCCGGTTGTTCGGCGGGTTGGCTCCCGATCGCGGGCATTGCGTTGACCGGGGGAAGGTATCCCACGAAGATCACGGGGGTGAGTTCGGACGAGTCGCAGATCTGACAGCGGTCGACGACCAGGCTCCCCTTGGTACCGGCGGCCAGTTTCTTCTGCTTGGGTGGGGCTCCCATACATGCAAACTCCGAATTGGGCGGGGTCAACCGCGGTGTTCAGGGTCAAGGTGATTCAAATACCAGTCGACCGTTTTTTGCAGGCCGACACGTAGGGGAATCCGGGACTCATAGCCGAGGGTGCGGATCTTCGCAATGTCGGGGCAGCGCCGGGGTGGGCTGCCAGGGAGCAGGTCGCCAGGGACGACTTCGACCTCCCGCCCGAAGCACCGGCCGACTTCTTTTGCCAAGTGCTCGATGGTCACTTCCTGATCGGTCCCGATGTGGTAGATCCCCAAGTGCTCCCCCCGCTCGATGACGCGGACCACCCCGTCGACCAAATCATCGATGTAGACGAACGCCCGGGTTTCTTGACCGGAGCCCTGGATCGGAAAACGCACCGGCTCGACCGTCTCTCGGCAGCAACCCTCCATCCGGAGTACGAACTGGGGGATGACGTGCTCTCGGCCCATGTCCGGCCCGTAGACGTTGTGCGGCCGGAAGATCGCAACGCGGTCGAAGCCGACCCGGCCGAAGTTGGCTGCCATCAGCTCGCAGACGATCTTCCCGCCCCCGTAGCTGTAGCGCGGGTTCAGGACGTTGGGGATTGAGAGAGAGACAGTCTCGTCCGTCGGGATGGTCGGGGGACTCTGATAAACCTCAGAGCTGGATGCGAGGACGAGGTCGCCGATCCCGTGCTCGCGGCAGGCGTCGATGACATTGATCATTCCCCGGAGTGCGACGTCCAGGACGAGGTCGGGCTTTGAGTAGAAGTATTCCGTGCCGTTGACATAGGCGAGATGGCAGACGCAGTCGACCCCGGCCGCTGCCCGGCTGACAGCCTGCGCATCGCGGATGTCGCCGACGTGCAGCTCGACCTCGGAGGCGACCTCCCTCAACCGCCGCCGGGCGCCGCGGGAGTCATTGTCGAGCGAACGCACGCGCGCCCCGCCTTTCAACAGGGCCTTGACCAGGGCGCTGCCGATGAAGCCCGTCCCGCCTGTCACCAGGAACTTCCGGTTGGTCAGGATCATGGCGTCAGTGTCACCTCACGCTTACTGTTGCTCTTGAGCATCACGGAACTCGGTCCTCGAAGCAGGTACGTCGTGGCGAACGCGTAGCAGAACCACTTCAGGTATTGCGGGAGCCACCGGAGCACCCGGAACCGGCTCTGCCCCGCTTTCCGTTCGTGCCAGGATACGGGAACCTCCCCGATCTTCCACCCCAGCCGGTGACACTTGACCAGAAGCTCGATGCTGTAGGCGAACCCGACTGACGACTCGATGGGGATCGCTTCCAGGACACATCGAGAGAACAGTCGGAAGCCGTTAGTCGAGTCGTGCGTCGGGACCCCTGCGAGGTGGTGGAGGGCCCATGCGGACGTACGGACGAGGGTCGCCTTGAGCCAGGGGCAACCGATCATGCAACCGCCGGGGATGAAGCGACTTGCTACGACGATCTGGCAACCCTCGCGAAACTTCTCGATCATCCTGTCCAGGTTCGGGGCATTGTAGTCGTCGTCCGCCGGGAAGACCACGACCGCCGCCGCGCGGCTCTCCTCGAACCCGGTGACGATTGCCCCGAGGGCACCCCGGCCGTGGTTCTTGACCAGTTGCACGTCGAGGCCGTGGAGGTCCATCCCGTCGAGCGCCTCGAGGGTGTCGTCCTCGTCGCGGTCGTAACAGATCAGAATCCGGAACGGAGTCCGGATGTGGTCCCGGAACGACTCGAGGACACGCACGATGTTGGCGCCCTCGTTGTAGACCGGGATAATGATGTCCAACTCCTCACCCATAGCAGGCATCGACTCTCTCATTCGAGGACGAATGTCGCCTCGCGTCCTCGGCGCTCAGGCAGGTGATCACCGTTCAGACAGACTGCCAGCAACCCCCGCTGTCCGCGGCGCGGACCGCGCCGATCAGTTCTTGGACCCTCAGCCCGTCCGTCAGGCTGGGAGTGACACGACGGCCCAACGTGATCGCGTCGAGAAACCGCCGGACGATCGCCGCCGTGGCCGCGACGCGGCCGTCATTGCCCTGATCACCCGGTCCCTCGGCCAGTTTCGGGGTGAGCGAACCGCGGGCGCGCGTCCCCACCGCTAACACGAATCCCGAGGCGTGGTCGGCCGAGCGGTTCTCCAGTACAAGGGTACCCTGCTCGCCGTAGACCTCGAGTCGGTGGCCCGAGCCCAAGAAGGCGTCAGCCGCAACGGAAAGCGAGCCCGGAACGCCCTCGGCAAAGTCGACCCAAGCGTCGACCCGCGCGTCTCCTACCGCGCCCTTGGGTGCCAGTCGGCCCGCCACTCTCTCAATCGGGCCGAAGAGCCATTCGAGGTAGTAGAGGCTATGCGACGCGAAGTTGTTGAGCGCCCCCCCTCCCTCTTCGCGGTGCAGCTTCCAGGAGTCGCGGTTCGCGCGATAGGAATAGGTCTCGACTCGCCAGGACAGAGCCACGTGTCGCAACGATCCGAGCTCACCGCTGCACAGGATCTGCCGGGCCCGCTGCCAGGCCGGGATCTCGGGAAAGATGAAGTCGACGGCGTGTACGACGCATGCGTCTTCGACGGCGCGGAGCATCTTTCGAGCTTGATCCACACACGGTGCCACGGGCTTCTCGCAGAAGACGTGCTTGCCCGCGGCCGCCGCGGACAGGACGATCGGCGCCTGCAGAGCGGGCGGGACCGCGATCGAAACCGCATCGATCAGGGGGTCGGCGAGGAGCTCCCTCCAGTCCCCGAACGCTCGAGGAATTGCGTGCCGGGCCGCGACCTCGCGCGCTCGATCGGCTGTACTAGCACAGATCCCCACGATACAGCAGCGGCCATCGGATCGAAACGCTGGTATGTGGACATGCTGTCCGTACCCTATGCCGATCAGACCGATGGAGATCGATTCGCGCATGCCCACCTCAGCAAAGGCGAAGACGAGTCAATAGCTCGTCTGCCGTCGGTACCGATTCACCTGGCTGGATCGAGAGATGCCCGAGCAAGACCGCGTGAAACAATGCGGCGGTGTTCAACGCACTATCGAACTCACTCGCAGCGATCAAGTTTGACAAACTCCCTTTGAAGATGACGCGTTGGATCCCCGGTTCGGGTTGGAAGCCGGCGTCGTCAGTCGGACAAGCATCGGCGGCGAAGAAGCACCACATGCGGTTGGCCAGGCGGCCGGTGTCGGGCGAGAGGGTGCCGAGGAATTCGAACGCCTCCGCGACATGACCCGTTTCTTCGAGGAGTTCCCTGCGGGCGGCGAGCTCCGGCGTTTCACCGTCTTCCACATGTCCGCTCGGCAACTCAAGCGTCATTCGACCAACCGCCGGCCGAAACTGGCGCACCAGCAGAAGGCGGCCTTCGGCGGTCGTAGCAACAACCATCACATAGTCTTGGGTGCGGATTGAGTAATGGGGCTGGCTATAGCCCGCCGGGTACTTCGCGACGAGTTCGAACCACGGGGTTGCGAAGACGACTTGGTCATCCATGAGTACTCTTTTCTGGTGCCGATACCCGGGACCCGACGTGCCGCGATGCAAGCGGTGCGACCGATCCCAGTATTAAGGCCCCCCAGGGTGGCTCCGACTCGGGACCATCCCGGCCAATCCTGGGCGGTATCCTAGCAAAGGTCCGGATGCTCAACAAGATCGTTGGCCACAAAGCAGGCCGGCAATTGGTTTCATTCGATCACTGGGTGCTTCCAGACCGGCCTCTTATGGGCGCTTCCAGACCGACCACCCCTTTCGGGTTTCTTTGGGGGCATTTCCTCCCCTCTCGTAGACTTTCCCGACGGTTACTGCTGGACGTTTCTCGGCCGACACGCGACGTCCTCCACCTTCAACGTCTTTCCATGAGAGCCGGGTCGATCCCTTCCTGGTGTCGATCCCCAGCGCGCCACGCCCACCGACCGATCCTCCCATGCCGGGGCCCTGCGATCGCTGGGGGGCAGAAAGCGACGGATCGATCCCGCTTGTGCCCCCCCCCATCCACTACTTCCTGGATATTTGGTTCGACACGTTCTCAGCGACGGGCAGGGGAACCTCACCGGCCGGAGGAACAGGACTTTTGGAGGCCCGATACCAGGATACGTGAAACCCTTTTAC
>JBAUOX010000969.1:0-4591 GCA_049579985.1 Isosphaeraceae bacterium
GACGCCACCCTAATCCCCAGCCTCTCGGTCGATCAGTAGCGAAGGGTTGCACATACTCCGAAAGGAGGCTTGTCGCATGTTTGTTCCCGTGGTCGATCGCAACCGCAAACCGCTGATGCCGACAACTTCCGCACGGGCGCGGCGGTGGATCAAGAGCGGCGAAGCAACTCCATTCTGGGATCGTGGCATCTTTGGCGTTCGACTGAACCGCGATCCCTCGGGTTGCCAGGTTCAGGACATAGCCGTTGTAAGCCGGAATGTTCAGGGCAGTGTTGCCGGTGTTGATCGCCCGGAACAGCCCCCGAAAATTCTCCCACACCGGCCTTGGATTGTAGGGATCGTTGTGCTCGTAGGCTTTATGAATGGTCTCGGCGGGCAGGAGTCCCCGGTCTTCGCAGAATGCACAGAACAGGATGCGGTCGAGGAGCTTCTGCGTGCTGGCCAGCACCTGGTGCGGGCTGGCGGACGGATTGGCCCGGCGCAGATGCTCAAAGGCATCTTCCCGCATGCCGGCATAGCGAACGTAGAATTCCTTGGTCAGCTCGCGGCCGACCTTCTCCGAGGCACTGAGCAGTTCGTACAAGTGGCACCGGCCCGCGGCCGGGACGACCCGCCGGGCACCGAGGAGGAAGACGAACCGCCTGAGCTGGCTTTCTTCGTGGACAATGGCGTCAGTGTCAAACCGCTCGTAGGTGTACTGGTCCGATCCCTTGTAGTAAAGGCGGGTCTGCCGCATCGACGTGACGATGATCCAGTCGCACGGCAGGTTGATGGCGTAGCGGTAGCCCTGATCCACTGCCGACATCTTGCGGCCCAGGAAGGGCCGGTCAAGCGGGTC
The DNA here is from genome assembly GCA_049579985.1 of Isosphaeraceae bacterium. Lineage (GTDB taxonomy): Bacteria > Planctomycetota > Planctomycetia > Isosphaerales > Isosphaeraceae > Aquisphaera. The sequence goes on from JBAUOX010000969.1 coordinate 839, forward strand.
TTTCGGGCCCTTGCCCTCGACGGCCACAAGGAACCGCTGGTAGCTGGGGGTAAGTTCGCCAAGCACGGCGTCGGCGTACTTGCCGTCCACTTGGACGTGTTTCTCGCGGGAGAAACTGTAGCGGTCCTTGTTGTCAACCGCCCGGTTGTAACCGAGGATGCCGCAGAAGACGTCGGTGAGGAAGTCGGGCAGAAGCTCTTGCTCCTTGAGCGTGTCGGCCTGGCTAGACCAGAGCAGCTCGGCCCAGCGGCCGAACGTCTCCCGCATCCCCCTCATGTCGCCGGGCAAATCAAAGCCAGCAAGGCGAGGGCGGAGGACGTCGGGGCGAAACAGCGGCTTGGCTTCTACGGGCACGGTGCAACCCTCGCACGTCGGCCTGGTGAGAAGGAGGTCTGAAACTCCATTTTACGAGGGCGGCGGCGGAGTGCCAGGCCCATGATGGGCATTCGATCTCCCCGGAATCCATCGCCACTGACGGTCGAGGGATTTCGATGCTCCGCAAGGATCTCACCATGCCTATCACCTGGGGGGAAAGACGCCTTCCTCGATCAGCTGTTCGCGGAGTTCGACCCGGTAACGGTCGTTGATGTGAAGCAGGGCCACGGTAACGCGGCCGACTGGCGTGCGGCCGATCAGGTATGCCCCTTGCCAGCGGAAATGCCTGGCCCATTTGTGGCGGCGGGGGTTGAACAGCGGCGTGAGCTTGCGTGTATTCCGATCACGACCGCTAATATCAGAACCCTTGAATGAGTTGCAGCGGAAGCAACTCAGGGCGAGGTTTCCGGCAACAGTTGGCCCCTGGTGTTTCTTGGAAATGATGTGGTCGATCTCGAAAGGTCTTTCGTCCCACTCCTGGGACAATTGGCAGTATTCGCAGCAGTCCTCGGCCCGCTTCCAGACTAGCCGGATCAACGCCGCATCCATGAGCGTCTCAGGAGTTGGTGCGTTTCTTGGGTTTGACGCCGAGCGTTCGGCGGGCCTTGGATTTGAGGATGGCGAGCAGGTCTCCGGCCTTGCCGAAGGCGAACAGCTCTTCCTTCTCGGCGGGAGATAGGGCGTCCTCCTGGTTCCGCACGGCCAGATCGTGCATCCGGGCCTTGTCGCGGTCGCTGAAACCGAGGTCCAGAATGTGGCGGGCCATTTCGGGCGAGAGCTGACCGCGTTCGTTCCCGAGGATGATACGGGCGAGGATGGTCACTTCGTTTTCGCTGGCGTGCGTCGTGGCAGTATTCATATGCATTCCTCTGCGAACATTGGCTGATCCAGATTATCACAAGGTCCCCGTTTTGCCAAGTGCATCCAAGTGTATGGACGGACACATGCCTCTGATCAACCATGCTTTCGGTGGAAGGTTACGGTGTGTGGCCGCCGCCGCAGTGCTGGCTCGGCTGTTTGACTTCGGTGAGGATTTTGGTCTGACGGCCACGATTCAGAGCGTACCACTGCAGAGGGCTTCCTCGATTTTGACTTTCAGGTCATCGGGGCCTTCCACGTGCATCTTCAAGTCTTCCAGGTCGGTACCGGTAAAGGTCAAAGTAACTTTGGACATGTTCTCGGGGCCGATCACGTCAGCGATGCGTTGCCGTGCGATGTTTTCCATCTCGCTCCGGATGGAATCCTGGTTGTCTCGGAGATAATCGTCGAATATCTTCTCGGCATCGAATTCGAAGGAGAACATGGTTTTCCTTTCTCTGGATCGCTGAAGCTGTTCCAAAGGCGTCGCCCCATCTCCAAGCTAAACCTGAACTACAGATCAGTGCAAGGGCTGATTCTAGGAGCTGGTGTGCTGCGGGCGGGCAAGGCTCGGCAGGGCGTGGGTGATCCTGGCGTTCCTGCTGCTCATGTGATGGCTGCTCTCCCGATGATCGCAATCTATCTTACACCTCGGCTTGCTGGTTCAGCTAATCAGAGGCTACGGGGCACGGCAAGCATGCTGCTGCGAAGGGCTTGCAATCACGTCATGCAAAACTGGCGGTATCTGCGACGCTGGCGGTGTTCTTGACTGAAACGCATGTATCTGGGGTTCCGGGGGAGCGGCCGATCAGTAGGAGGACAGCGTCTAACTTCCGCGCGTGATAGCCGATTCTATAATTTCTTGAAGTTCAGATTCCCGATGTCTGCGACTACCTCGGAGATGAAAGTTCCCAGAAGGGTGAAGTGCGAGGCCATGAATTCTGAAATCTCCACATATCCGGTTGACGGCTGGTAGTTTACTGAGAAATCGATCACTTTCTCCGTCCCATCCGCGTTTTTCGCCGTGGCCATCCGCCACGACATGTCGAGGCCACGCGGGTGTTCCTCCATCAACCTTGAGAGCCGGGTATCCGGCAAATAAGACGGTGTCGTTTCAGGCACGACTACTGGGTGCTCGATTTTCATCACACAATCGTCCCGCTTGTGCAGCTCTTGGCCGGTCGACGCGCTGATCACCATGCGGTGAACCAGATGATGGCGGTACTCGCGCAGTTGTTTGAGCCAGGAAAGATGGCGTTTGACAGCATCAAGTATCGGCCCTTCCCTGGCAGTCAGCGGCTGGTCGGCAAGACGGATTAATGTCCGAATGCTGTCGCCCTGTATCCCACGAAAGTAGGCAAGGGAAGCGGTTGCAAGAAAATCAAGCGAACTCTTGGCTGCCTCAAGGAATGCGGCCAGCTCGTAGATGAAGCGGTCTGCTTGAGTGTAAGCGAAGAACTTGGCCGTGGCCCTGCCATGCGGGTGGGAGAAGCCATCAAACACATTGGTGGAGATCGAGTCAGGCGGTTCGACAGCCAAAAGCCGCCTGACGTTTTCGAAGTGATAGGACGCTGCTTGGTACTTTCTCAGGCTGTAAATGAGCAGTGACTCATGTCTTTCCTTCGCTCGATCGTCCGCAAAAACCGCCCCTTCACCAACAGGTGCGCTATCCATATGCACGAAATAAGCGAGGAGTATGTCTGATGGCTCTTTGAATTCGTTGTTCATGCGATGCCTATCCAGTCTTTCCGCGCATTCCCTGACATCTCATGCTCGTGATACCGGCAAAACTCTCGAGCTACTTGTTGGAGTAGCAGCAAGGGAATCTGGTCGCTGGTGCGGTCGTAGAGCTTGGTGGTGCGCGAGCTGGAATGGGAAACCATCGCTTGCGCCTTTTCCAGCGTTCCCTTGTTCTGAAGATAGCATGTTATGCCCGTCGCCCGGAAGCTGTGGCAGCCGGCAAGGGGCTTGATGCCGGCCTCCTTGAGCCGGCGGTGGATCATGCGCCAGACATCGGCGTCCGCATCGGGTAGCGGGTCAATCCAGCATGGGAGTTCCAGGGACACCATGCCTAACTTGCGGGAGTTCCGGGGAGTTCCGGGGACACCATACCTAACTCTTGGCGAGTTCCGGGGACACGAGTTCCGGGAGTTCCGGGGACACGATACCTAACTCTTCGGCGAGTTCCGGGGACACCATGCCTGACTCCGAAAAATTAAGCTTGGTGTCCCAGGAACTGAACGAAGGCGCGATGACCGACCTCGTCATCCCGCGACGTTTCCTGGTTTCAATCGGCGATTGCTACGGACGGCCCGCACCAGAGGATGACGGACGATCTGTCGCAACTGCTCCCGGTTGGCGCGGACGGCGACAGCGCCTACGGATCTGAGCGCAGGTTCGTCGTCGTGCCGAGCAACTCGTCCAGGTCACACTGAAGCTCTTCAAGGAGTGAATTGCGATCGACGTTCTTCGCGGTCTCCACCACTCGCGGAAGAATGCGGCCCGATGGTGAATTCCCCA
>JBAUOX010000970.1:0-2145 GCA_049579985.1 Isosphaeraceae bacterium
GAATCGGGAAAGCTTGCCCAGCTCCTTGAGGAGGTTCTCTTCAAGTTTTGCTGCCTCTCCCACTGCGATGTCGCCCTGCGTAACGGCCTGACCGTTCCGCTCCTCGTAGAAGATCTCGCGAGCGGCGAATGGCCCTGCGCGATCCATGATGCCGAGCATCATTCCCGGTACACGCGGCGCGCTCACCGGTTGCGCGTCCTGACCCGCCATGCCCTCCGCGTGAGCCAGCCCGCTCAGCGGCAGCAACAGGGCGGCAAACGCCCCGCAGATGCCCACGGTCATAGCTACGGCGAGCCGGCCCCTCATCTTGGTTGATTGGATCAACATGGTTGTCTCTCTCCGGATTTCCTGGTCAATGACTGTCCGTTGATCGCACACCCGATCCGCAACTCATAGGCTCAGAGAATCTTTTGCTGATTCCTGACAACTCTTCAGGCGGACGATGGCAATCAGAGAGAGATTAACACCCTCGATAGGCGGATGCAAGCAATAGTAAGCGAATCAATTTGCCGTTCTTTGTGAGAAGGAACCACACTATTGCAATCGGGAGCGCTCGTGGATTCACCGTGGGTGCGTGAAACGCACGGAAATGCATGAGCGTCTTGACAGGTTGACGCGCCCTCCAACCGGGCGATCCGCTGTCGACCGGGAATTCCGCGTGCAGGCTCACGATTGTAGGGGATTGGTAACTCGTCCCAGGAAAAGGATCACACCGGTGCGGAGGTCGCGGATGAGGAAGAGAAAAGGACGATCCACATGGAATTCAGGGGGGTAGCCCCGCGTCACGACCGTCGCCGTCGCCGCGGTCGCGACCGTGCCTTCCTCGTTCACTTCCACGGACGCCTGGTGCACGATTTTCGAGAGCGAGAGATGAGATAGCGAGCACATGCCCGAAAAATCGGCCTTGTCACTGAAGGGCAACTCGAGACCCATCCCCTTGAGCGGCTGGACAAGGGGGCTTCGCGAAGTGATTCGAAAACGGGGAAGCTCAACTTCCAGGGAACCATGTCTGGTCGCTCTCAGGGTCTCCATCCAGCGGTCGAGTTGTTCAGTCAGCAGCTCTTCAATTTGCTTGACTTCACACCCTTGGTTGGGCAACAGGATGACCATCGAGGCGGACTTGCCGGCGTACTCCAACTCGAGGAGCTGTAATTCCTTGAGCTCGGCGTGGTGGTAATCCCCGCGCTGAAGCATCATCGGGACTTGCGCGGTCTGCTCTGCGGAGACGTGGAATACCCCGGGCCGAGTGAGCTTCGGGTCGAAAGGCCTGGCCCATTGACCTATGAATAAGATCGCGTTGGCAAGCACGAGGAGCGTCTGCTCGGAGATTGTTCCGGGCAGGAAAAGTTCGGGAATCTGGTTCCTGGTCTTCTCTGCGACCCACTTGTTGATCTCCAAGCGAGCTGGTTCCGGCTGGCCTCTGAAGTCGACGGAGCCCACGCCGGAGTCATAATGGGTCTTCAAGAGTTGAACAAACTGCTCTCTCAACTCCGCGCCCTGGGCCAGCCACAATCGATTGGCGATGTCGAGCCGGAAATACGTCTTCGCCTCCGGCCGGGCCAAGCTCTTCATAAATTCACCATAAGCCAACTGCAGGTGTTCCTGGTCCCAGGCGTGGGGCACTTCCAGGATCGCCGCCATTTCCTCGGCAGTCGCGCCGCGAGCCCCTGCTTGGGTCATGCAGAGGGCGGTGTAGATACTGAGGGGCGAGAAGACGGAGTTGGGCCGATCCTGCGACCTTAGCCGCGCATAGAGCTTCAGCGCGAAGTGATTGGCGCTGTGCCCGAAGAGCTCAGAGTTTTCCGGCACAGGGACCTCGCTTTTCTCAGGTTGGGCGCGTGCGATCGAGCAAACAGTCAGAAGAGAAAGGGCCAAACGAATCATGGCTTGCCTCATGACCTTCACCTCCTACTGGTTTTGCCTGGTTGCCTGGTCCCGACCGGCTGACCGCAGGACGGCCGCTCCGGCCCAGTGTGCTGTTGACCGCATCCCCGTTTCGAGATAGAATAAATAGGCTACAATGTTTGCAGGCCGACATGTCCAGTTGGTTCCAGTGATAAACTGGACGCGGGCGAGCCGCGTAGTGCTGCGATCAAGAATCACAAACGCCATTCTACTGAAGTTGTCTCGGCAAATGAAGCCGGA
>JBAUOX010000971.1:0-7399 GCA_049579985.1 Isosphaeraceae bacterium
ACCTCGGCCTTTGCGAGCGTGGCCTGGGCGGAGAGTAGTTCCGCCTTCGTCCTCTTGATGGTCGCCGCCGCCTTGTCCCGCGCCGCGGTGCTCGACTTGAGCTGATTGGTCGACTCGAGGAGGACCCGGGGATCGACCACGCCCCTCTCGGCCTCGCGCTGGAGCCGCTTGACCTCCGTGTCCCAGCGCTCGACCTCGGCTTGGTACTTGTCCAGGATCTCCTCGGCCTCTTTGACGCGCGCAACAGCCGCCGCGACGTCGGCCTTGGCCACCTCCACCACCTCCTTGGCCAGCGCGATCCGCTGCTGGTCGAGCACAACGTTCGCCTGCTTCGTCTTATCCTCCTCGATCAGCTCGGGCGCGAAGAGGATGGCGAGCACATCGCCCTTCTTCACCTTGTCGCCGATGTCCACGATCCACTTCTGGATGTAGGCGGTCGGCTTGGGATAGACCGACGTGCGCTCGTAGCTTTCGATGAAGCTGGGCTGCCCGACGACCCGGACGATGTTCCGGACCGTCGGGTTGATCACCTGGACGCTCGTAGGCTTCGTGGCGCTCGTGAAGCCGACCTCGCTCTTGTGGCTACAACCTGGCATCGCGAGGGCGGACAGGAGACCGAAGAGGAGCCGGCAGCGGTAGGCGGAACGATAGGGAACCATGGGCCAAAGGTCGCGGCGCATCGGGGATATCCAGGTCAGGGGGCGGTGCATTCGAGCGGCCGCCCTGGCGACCTTTCCGAGTTTGCGGCGCATTAGTGTTCTCCGGGTAAGGGGGTGGCATTCGGGGGCTCCTCGGGTGTGGAACCCGACGCCTGGCCTCCGGCTGGAGGGTGGCTGTCTCCGTCGCCGTGCGAGTGATGCGGGTCGGCATGCTCCTCGCCGGCGTAGACGTTCGGGTCGTAGTGCGCGCTCTCGGGGTCGTCCGGGGAGATCGACGGCGAGCTGGCCACCTTCTTGCCGATCACGAGCGCGAAGATCGAGGGAACCACGAGCAAGGTCGCAAACGACGACATCACCAGCCCGCCGATCACCGCCCGGCCCAGCGGTGCCTGCATCTGGCTCCCCCGCTCCAGCGCCAGCGCCATCGGCACCATGCCCACGGTCATCGCGCAAGCCGTCATGAGGATCGGCCGCAACCGCTCGCTCGCCCCCATGATGGCCGCCTCGGACGAGTGCGTCCCCCTCTTCCAGTGCTCGTCGATGAACGTCACGAGCATCACCGAGTTCGACACCGAGACGCCCAGGCACATGATCGAGCCCATGAACGACTCGATGTTCAGCGTGGTGTTGGTGAGATAGAGGATGATTGCGATGCCGGCGAGGACGCCCGGCACGGCGCCGATCGAGATCAGCGCCAGCCGCGGCGACTGGAAGTAGGCGGTCAGGAGCACGAAGATCACGAACACGGCGACCGCCAACCCGATGCTCAGCGACTCGAACATCTCGTTCATCGGCGGGAGCTGGCCCATGGTCTCCACCCGCACGCCGCGGGGCGGCTCTCCGGCGGATTTGAGCGCCTCGGCGACCTGCCGCGACGCCCGGCCCATGTCCTCGTGCTCGACGTTCGCGACCAGGGTCACGTAGCGCTGCGACATGTCGCGGTCGATCTCGCCGGGCCGCACGCCCCTGCGGACCATCGCCACGTCGCGGATCATCAGGTTGACCAGGGGGTTGACCGAATCCACCGGCAAGGTCTCGACGTCTTCCGGCTTCTCGATCTGCAACGGCGGCACCTGGAGCTGGACCAGGTAGTCGAAGCCCGTCTTCACGTCGATCCAGTAGTTGAGCGAGGCGAAGCGGGTCGACGCCGTCGCCATGACGATGGCATGAGCCACGTCCTCGACCTTGGCACCGCTCAACCCCGCCTTCTCGCGATCGATGTTGACCTCGACGGTCGGGTAGTCGAGCTGCTGCTCGAAATGGATGTCGCGGAGGAAGGGGATGCGCCTCATGTTGGCGGCGATCTTCTCCGCGTGCTGCCGCACCATCTTCAGGTCGGTGCCGACGATCCGGATCGCGATCGGCGTCGACGCGCCGAAGCTCATGACCTCGGTCACGATATCGCCCGGCTCGAAGCCGAAGGTCGACAGCTTGGCCTGCCGCTGCGCCTCCGACGGGGACAATCCCCCCTGCTCCAGCCGCTTGGTCAGCCACGGGATCACCCGCTCGGGCAGGACCTTGCGGAGCCGCTCGCGGAACTCGTCGAGCTTGATCCCGCTGTCCTCGGTCAGCGCGACCCGCAACTGGCCGTCGTCGGGACCGCGCATGAACAGGACCATGTTGTCGATGCCGAAGTTCGGGGCGACCTGGCCCACGTAGCCCATCGTGATCGCGATGTGCTCGGGCTTCGCCTCGCGCTCGATCTCCTCGAGGCACTTGATCGCCATCTGCCGGGTCAGCTCGAAGTTCGAGCCGGGCGGCGGCCGGAACCGGAGCACGAATTCCCCCGAATCGATCTGCGGAAACAGCTCGGTGCCGACCTGCAAGCCCAGCACCCAGAGGACCAGGCCGCACACCCCGAGATAGATCGGCACGGTCAGCCAGCGCAGCCGGACGAACCAGCCCACCGCCTTGCCGTAGACCTTGACCATCCGGTCGAACAGCCCAGGCTTCCCCTCGCCATGCCCCCCGCGGTGCTTCAGCAGGGCCACGCACAAGATCGGCACGAGCATGCTGGAGAGCAGGTACGACGAGATCATGGCGAACCCGACGGCGAGGGTCAGCGGCATGAACAGCGACCGTAGCGGGTCGGTCATCATGAACGCCGGGATGAACACCGACAGGATGCAGAGCAACGCCAAGAGCCGCGGCACCGCCGTGGCGTTGCTCGCGCGCAGCACCGCCGTGGCGATGTTCGGCGTTTGCTCCATCTGCACGTGCACGTTCTCGATCGTCACCGTCGCCTCGTCGACCAAGATGCCGATCGCCAGCGCCATGCCGCCCAGCGACATGACGTTGATCGTGTTGCCCGTCACCCAGAGCCCGCATAACGACCCCATGAGCGCCAGCGGGATGCTGGACACGACGACGACCACGCTCCTCAGGTCGCGGAGGAACAGCAGGATCATCAGCCCGGTCAAGCCCGCGCCGATCATCCCCTCGCTGGCCACGCTCTCGACGGCCGCCACCACCGTGGGCGACTCGTCGAACTCGAAGTTGATCGTGACGTCCTTGGGGACGGCGTCGCGGAACTTCTGCATCGCCTTGTGGACGTCGGCGACGACGGTCAGCGTCGATCCCGTGTCCTTCTTGATGATCGGCAGATAGACCGATTTCTTGCCGTTGACCAGCGCGTATCCATACGTGATGTCGACGTCGTCATGGATGGTCGCCACGTCGCGCAGGTAGACGTTCCTCTCCATCCGGAGCGGGATGTCCCCCAACTTCTGGATGTCGACCACCGTCGCGTTGTTGGCGACCACCGGCATCGAGTCCTTGATGTAGACATTCCCCGCGGGGATGACGGCGTTCCCCGTCGCCACGGCATCGATGACGTGCTGCGGGGTCAGGTTATAGTCGAGGAGCTTCTGCGGGTCGACGTTGATGACGATCGACCGCATGTTCGGGCCGAACGGCGAGATCGCGACCGTGCCGGGGACAAATTTCTGCACCAGCGGCCGGATGATGTTCTGCGCCAGGTCGCCCATCGCCCCCAGCGTGGTCACCTTGCTCTCGAACACCAGGTAGCCGACCGGGACGCTGCCCGCGTCCATCCGCATGATCATCGGCGGCAATGTCCCCTTGGGCATCCAGGACATCGCGCGGTCCGACATCGCCACCACCTGGGCCATCGCCTGGCCCATTTCGGTGCCGGGGAAGAACGAGAGCTCGCACAAGGCGACCTGCTGGATGTTTCGCGAATTGATATCCTGGATGCCATCAACGTACTGGAAATACAACTCGAGCTCGTTGACGATGAAGCCCTCCATCTGGTCGGGGCTCATGCCGATGTAATCCAGGAAGACGTAGATCTTCGGGACATTCAGCGAGGGGAAGATGTCCACGCGCATCCGGCTGTAGGCCAGGAAGCCGCCGCTGATCAGCGCCACGACCATCATCAGGGTCGTGACGGGGCGACGCATTGCTAAGACAGTCGGATTCATGAATCATCGCCTCCCGCCGACTCGTTCCAAACCGCTCGCAACGCTTTGGGCGCGCGGGGAGGATGAAAAAAGCCAGGCTCTCTCGATCACGATCGTTGAGCTTTACTCGCTTGCCAAGAATGCAAAGCAGATTCTTGGTAAAGACCGCCGTGAGGAACGCCCGAAGGATGTCGGCCGAGCTGTCAGAGCGGATGATGCAGGATCCATGCCTGACCGCTCCAAGGACCTGAGGAATCAAGCCAATAATCCATTGAAACCTGCCTATTCGGCCCTGTCCAGGGGGAAAGCCTGGTGCTCGCAAGTTAGTACGCGGTGAGAAGGCTCGCGCAAGACGGAGGGTGCCTCTCCGGCACGGCGCCGTTCCAGGTGAGTGACTTTCTCAGCCCAAATTAGATTATAGAACACGCGTTATTGACACACCCTGCCTCGCGGCGGCGGAATTTGGTAAGGAGCAGGTTGTGCTGCGCTGGCCCGCCCTTCGAGCCCCTCGACGGCGGTGTCACGCTCATCACATGCGCCTGTGCAATGGCTGCATGTCGAGGGAGCCGCAGCCACTGGCCGGGGTTCTCGCCGGCAGGTATTATTGAAAGATGGCGTATTCCCGAGTCCGAACCGCCCGCAATCTCTCCATTCACTGAACTTGATGAGTGACCCGCATTTACCCTCAGGATCGGAACTCTGTCCGAAGCCCGCTCCGGGATTTTGTTCCCGGTGTCGCAAGTCCTTTTCCGGGAGTTTCGGGCTCGCCATCTGCCCCACCTGCGGCGATCGGCTGATTCCGGAAGGATACTGTCCGGTCTGCGAGGACTACTGGGCGCTTCCTGTCGGCGTACCCTGCCCCAAGCACGATCTGCCGCTCGACGCCCTGGGGCCGCCCAGGCTCCAGCTCCAGCTCGAGGTCCTGGGGAAGCCCGTCCGCTGGGTCACGGTTTGCCATTTTAACGATTCGCTGGCCGCTCTAGCCCCGCGCATCCGGCTGGAAGCCGAAGGTATCCCCACGTTCGTGGACGGTGAGCGAATGGGATGCCGGTCGATGTATCACGTGGCCACAGGAGGCGTGAGGCTGAGGGTCCCGGATTCCCTCGCTCCGGACGCGCGGATCATCCTTTCGCAAACCTGGACGGCCCTGGCCGCGGAGCTCGATCTCGAGGCAGAGCCTGAGGATGAACAGGAGCAGCCCCAGCCGGAAAGCCACTCCGAAACCGTCGGCGACGCCATGTCGCTGCGCCAAAGCCTTGTGTTCTTCCTCTCCGTCGGATTGCCAGCCCTGCTTCTGATCTATCTGATAATGCGACACTGGCCGGATCGCTGAGACACAGGACCGCGGCAAGCCAGCGACCAATCAACAACCGGACAGTGGGTTTAGCGGGCTCAGCGACTCGCTGCGCCGGGTTGATAGCTCAGCCACAGGGCTTTGAAGTAGCGCAAGACTCTCTCCGGATCCGTACTCTCGGGGATCTCGGCCAGGGTGAAACCCTCGTAGTGCTGGGCGGCCAGCAGGGCGAAGAGTTCGCGCCAAGGGTAGGAGGCGTCGAAGAGGTCGCGGAGGTGCACCTCGCGGACCCTGGAGGCGACCAGGGCAAATGTTGCGTTGACCGAGCCGCTCTCCACATCGGTCGGATTCGAGTTCCAGCAGGCGTGGACGTTTGGGTGGCCGGCATAATGGAGGATCCGGGCGAAGTGCTTCAGCTCCTGCGTGAGGGCGCCATGGACCTCGACGCGGATCTCGATGCCGAAGCCGGTTGCGTCCTCGCCGATCTCATGCAGGGCCCGGCCGATCTGGCGGAGCGTCTCGTCGAGATTTGCCCCCCGCGGGATGCCGTTGGGCCGGACCTTCACGCCCGGCGAGCCGACGTCGTGCGCCAGGCGGACGTACTCCTTCGTCCCCTCGATGTTCTTGCGGACGATCGCTGGATCGGCCGACTGATACTCGAATGCGCTACCCAGCCCGGCAAGATGCACCGGGGAATCCTCGAACCGCTTGCGGACCTCGTCGCGCTGGGCCCCGGTGAGGTTGACCTCGACCTTGTGAGCATGCCCGGTGCGCAGCTCGACGCCGGCATAGCCGAGCTTCTCGAGCCGGGAAAGAAGCGTGGGGAGATCCCAGTCCTCGGCGATGTTGTAGGTGACGATACCGAGCTGGGTCATGAATCATCCATCCTCGACCGCTTGGAGCGAAGTCTCGGTCCTCAATAGCTTTCGGGCCCGATGACCTCACCGCCGGCCCTGGTGATCAAGGCGCGCAAGGTCGCGGGGTTGATCGAAATCTTGATGAATCGGACTGACCCGTCGGCCATCCCGCAATTGAACCCCCCGGGATGAGACGAGCCCGCACCATGGAGGGACCGGTTGGCTTGCCCGTCGAAGGGCAGGTCGTCGGGCTTGGTCCAGGCGACGGCATCCTTGGCCTCGACGACCGCGATCGTGTTCGACAAGCCGTCGGTGATGTTCGCAAAGCGGATGTCGCGGCCGGTCTCGAAGAATGCGCCATGGCCGACGAACCCGCGGTAAGTTGTCGTGTAAGGCTGCGCACTCGCGCGGCTGGGACCCTGGTAGACAAGGTCCGAGCGGATCGCCTCGATGGTCGCCGCCTTCGCCGACTGCGCACTCGCGCGGCTGGGACACTGGTAGACAAGGGGCATGTACTTCAGGAGCTCCTGGTTATGGGGGCTGTCCCAGGGTTCGTCGAGCTTGAACTTGTCGAAGAGTACGCCCTGCTCCACATAGGGCAAGATCGCGACCCGCCAGCTCAGCAGTGGCTTGCCGTTCTTGTCGGTGATGTCGCGGGGAAAGGAACTGTTGGCGGAGATATAGTTGTGCATTGCCAGCATGATCTGCTTGATATTGTTGACGCACTGGGCCCGCCGCGCCGCCTCTCGTGCCGACTGGACCGCCGGCAGCAGCAAGGCGATCAGCACGGGGGACTCCATGCCGGCGTTGAGCGAGGGTGTCGGCATCGGAAAGGCTTGATAGGCAGTCATGCGGATTGAGTCATCGTTGGCCGCGAGGGTGAACCGGGACGGAAAGAGGTACCGCCGCAACTGGTCGGCGTCGGGAATGGTGTCGGGGTCAAGCTGCAGGCGGAACGGGGTCTGTCGCGACGGGCCGGTCGACCCGGGAGGGCGCGCGGGGCCGGGCTGCTGAGTCGCCGAGAAGCCGATGAGCTGGACCAGGGATGGCAGGTTGACCAGCAATTCGGGCAACGAGTCACGCGGGTCGGTCCGAGAAAAAAACAGGGCGTCGCGGCCCCAGACCGGCTTCGCCGGGGGACCGTTCAGCACCAGCGCGGTGCGGGCG
>JBAUOX010000972.1:0-2505 GCA_049579985.1 Isosphaeraceae bacterium
TGATCAGGCGACCTTCACGACCAGCGCCCTCAGCGTGGCCACCCACACGATCACAGCGAAGTACGGCGGCGATACCGACGACCTGACCAGCACCTCCGGCGTCCTGACTCAGACGGTCAACCAGGACGCCACCACCACCACGATCAAAGCCTCAACCACGTCGCCCAGCTTCGGTCAGACGGTGACCTTGACCGCCCAGGCAACGGCAAACGCTCCAGGCTCTGGTACGCCGACCGGCTCGGTCAGCTTCGTCGACTTGACGACTGGCAACACGCTGGGGAGCGGCGCGCTCTCGGGCGGCGTCGCGAGCTTGACGATCTCCACTCTCGAGCCCGGTGGTCACTCAATCGAGGCGATTTACAGCGGCGACGGTGACTTCCTCGGCAGCACGTCGAGCCAGAACGTCACCATCACCGCGGGCAACGCGCTCTACGTGCTGAGCCCATCGGCCAGCGGCGCGCTCGAGGTCACGGGCGGGGCCGGCATCAACGAGCCCGGCCCGCTTTATGTCGACTCGAGCTCGGCGTCGGCGATCGTGGCCAACGGGAGCGCGTCGGTGAAGGCCACGAGCATCCAGGTGGTCGGCGGCGTCAATGTCTCGGGGGGTGCCAAGCTGAGTCCCAAGCCGGTCACCGGGGCCAAGTCCATGCCTGATCCGCTGGCCGGGTTGGCTGTCCCGCCGGCGGGCCCCGCGCGCACGGCGGTGAACCTGGGCGGGTCCTCGGTGCTGACGATCAGCCCAGGCGTTTACAGCCAAATCAGCGTCTCGGGCGACGCCGAGCTCACGATGAATCCCGGCATCTATGAGATCGCCGGGGGCGGCTTCAGTGTCAGCGGCAGCGGCAGCGTGACCGGGTCGGGCGTGCTGATCTACAATGCCGGCAGCAAGTACCCCTCGGCCGGCGGCACGTTCGGTGCAGTCAATCTCAGCGGGGCCGCATCCGTTCAGCTCGCACCGCCGACTATGGGCCCGTATGCCGGCATCGTGCTGTTCCAGTCGCGGGACAATACGGCGACCATCTCGATAAGCGGTTCGGCCGTGGCGAAGTTCACGGGCACGTTCTATGCCCCGGCGGCGCTGGTCGCGGTGAGCGGCGCCGCCGCGTTCGAGCCGGACGCGCTGTTGGTCAACGAGCTCCAATTCCAGGGTAGCGGCTCGATGACGAGCCCCAACGTGATCGTGGGCTCCTCGGCCACGCCCCAGGGCCCCCTGGCGCTCGCCGTCACTGGGCAAGCCTCAATCTCCTCGGAACCCGGGGGCGCCTCGCCCATGAACGTCAGCGTGTCTTCCTACCCCACCCGATCTCCCCGGGGTGCGGCCGGCGCGGCAGCCCCCGTCACGGCTTCGGACGCCGCCTCGTCCTGGACGGTGCCGCTGGGCCTGGCCGGCGTCAGCACCGATGGGGAGGAATCGTCCAGCCTCAGCGACGGCGAGCTCCTGACCGACGTGGCCATCAGCGTCATCGACAGCCAGACTGGCGGCCGGCTGACCGCCAGGACCAAGAAGGCCTGACGGCCCGGGTCGCTTCGGCCCGGCCGCGACGGGTCTCAGTGATCGGGTGGAAGATTGCCATCCAGCAGGTTCTGGATCGTCGCCTGATTCACTGGCTTGACGAGGTGGTGGTCGAAGCCCGCCGCACGTGATGTCGCCCGATCATTTTCTTGACCCCAGCCGGTGACCGCGACCAGCAAGCATCCCTTGAACCAGGGCTTGCGGCGTAACTGCTCGGCCACCTCGTGACCACTCATTCCCGGCAGGCCAATATCCAGGAGGACGATCTGGGGGCGGAACGCTTCGGCCGTTTCGAGGGCCGAGGGACCGTCATGTGCGACCTCCACGTTCTGACCGTGCAGCAGCGTCAAGACCTTTGCCAGGCTTCTGGCGGCATCGATGTTGTCGTCGACCACCAGGATGCGACGGCAAGCGGGCTTGAATGAGTCGGGCTCGGGCGCAAGTGAAGGGGACGGCGAACGCGGTGGCGCCGGGATGTCGGCCACCGCTGGCTGGCGAAGTACAAACTCGCTGCTCTCTCCCGGGCCCTCAATGCCGGCTGTCATCGAGCCGGCTTGAACCTTGAGCAAGCCGCGAGTCAGGCAGGGCCAGATGCCGAGCCCGCCCAGTGCGCGGTCGCCACGTTTGCCAATTCGAGTAAACCATGCAAAGATCGCTAGAATCATTTCCCGTCCCATTCCGACGCCGGAGTTTTGAACCTCGTCATCGGTGCAGCCGCGGGCTCGACGTGACACCGGCAGCAGTGGTCGGCCTGATTGGCCGCTCAATCACTATTATTAAGTCAACATTTCTCCTTGCAAGTCTAACCCGTTACAATTTGAGAGCACGGTGCCACGTTTGGCCTTGATCGAGAGTCTTGCCTCACACCCACCCATGCCGCTTCCGCAGCCACCATTCCATCGTCAGTAGCGCGGCGAAAATGAGCAGGAAGGGCCAGTTGTCCCAGATCTTGTGCTCGGTCGGACTGAGATATTCGGTGTAGCTCGATTGGT
>JBAUOX010000973.1:0-2732 GCA_049579985.1 Isosphaeraceae bacterium
GACCTGAACCCCAGGCTGAAGCTGAATGATGGCACATGAGTGATACCCAGTGACCCACGCATTGACTCCGACGCCGATTGAGGCTCCATTCAGGAAGAATGATGGGGCATAATTCATTGCAGTCGGAGTGACTGGAGTGCTCCCACTGATGGTATTGAAGAAAAACGCGACCGACTGCCCGCCGGTTGTCACATAAGCATTGGAAATTGCGCAGTTCGGAGGTGCCGGAGCCGGATCTTGAACTATAATATTGCCAATATGAATACCAGATGTGGCTGTTCCGGTAGCACCCTGTAAGTATGGGCCCACGGCAATTGCAGTCGGCAACCCCGAAATCAACGGTCCCCACGACAGTGGATATATGCTGTCAAACAGGCCGCTCCATCCGGTTCCATTCCAGTAATAAGTCTGAATCGCTGCATAGGCTCCTGCGGTCGCGAAATCGACCTTGATCGTCCACACCGTGTCAACAGGAGGCAGACGATCCGTTGTGTACGCCGTCTGGAGAGTGCCATTTTGGTAAAAGCCCATGATTGCTTCATTCGGTCCCATGCGGATATTAAGTATTTCCCCGGTACTATGCATCAATACGATGCCGCCATACGAGCCTGCCTCCGATGTCATCTGCACGATATCGAAGAGTATCTCAACAGGCGTGGAAGAGTTCCACGTTGGCAATGTGGCATTCGTAAGCGCATAGGTGTCCCCGGAGGTCGCAAGATAGACCATTCCGTTTCCACCGTCTTCACTGCCTCCATCTAGTTCGAGGGTTCCGGCGCCCGTCACGGTGTAATGAGATCCGGCAAGACCAGGCAGAGCATTCGAGTTATGTATTGTGATCGATGTGCCGGCAGCGCCAGCAAACGTATCTTGATAGTAGATTCTTGTCGCTGTATACGTCATCGGGGATGGATCGGTCAAGCTCCCCGAGTTAGTGAACGTAAATGTGACGGAGTCGGTGTCAAGCGGCGTGAAGCTGAAGACCTTGGAAAGCGTGCCGTTGCCGGTAAACGTGATCAATGTTGGACTGAAAATCTGGCACTGACCCGTTCCACCGCCTGGCGTAGCCGTTATGGTTCCGGCGAAGTCACCACCGACCAAGGTAATCGTCCATGTCACCGGGACGAGTTGGTGCCCGCCAGTCACGCCTGTGACCGTGTAACCCGTGGCAGCGGGCAGTGCATCATAGGTAAACGGAGAACCGGGACAGGTCAGCGTCGGGGACGTGGTGATCGTAATGGTACGATTGCCCGTGGCCCCGCCAGGAGTCAGCCAGAACGTCCCGCTTGACTGGCCGGCTGCAAAGGTGATGCTCGTGACGTTCGCCCCACCCTGCGTGGCCTGGAAGGTGTCCGAGATATTCGAGCTGGACAGCGTAACGGCGACCCCGCCCGTCCCCGCCGGCTCGTTCAGTCCGACCGTGAAGTCCGCCGGGGTACTGAACAGGGCGCCCGTCGGTCCGGTCAGGGTCGCCGACGAGGGGGCAGGGATATCCTGGACGTACAAGGCCCCGATGTGATGACCAGTTGTTGCGGTTGCAGCCGTGGAACCAGAGGCGTGAGCGAATCGCAGCCCAGTTGTGATTGCGTCGGATGGGGTTGCGATTGACCAGCTCGTCAGGACAGTCCAGGGACCGCCACTGGTTGTTGAATAGGATGCTGCAAAGTACGTGACCCCGCTCGACGTCGAAACATCGACTTTGATGTTCCAGGTTACGCCGACGGCTGGCCCAGCCGCGCCGGTTCCTTTGTTAACGTTAGAATGTTGGAAATAAAAACCAGTGTATCCGTTATATCCTTCACAGTAAGCAAGCCCGAAGTCTTCTGCCGCACCAGTGAATGGAGTTGAACGGAGAAGCTCCACACCGGACTCGTGCCCAGTAAGAGCCGTGAGCCGAACAAACGAATAAAGAATCTCGAAATTCTGTGTGGCGGGCTGGGTTGCCGAAGGGATTTGAAGAGTGGTCGCTGTTCCCGAGCTGAACACCATCCCGTTGCCATCTAGTTCGATCAGGTTGGTTGAGACAAGATGGTTCGCGTCATTCGGCCATGTCGCGCCGCTATCGGCGGTATGGCTCGTCAGAAGGGTTCCGGCGGTCCCGGTGAACTTGTCGTAGTAGTAGACGGTCATTCTGTCCTCTCGCAAGAATCATCGACCCAGCCACGGCTGAGTTGGCTGTGAACATTGCCATTACGGAGCGATTGAGAAGATTTCTCGCTGTGCCTGTCAAAAGATCGAGGAGCGGAGGATCGCGGCGGACCGTGACCCAATTCGGTCAGGGCGGGGTGAGTCGGGTCCGAGGGGAACGGACGGTCCGACCGGTTTCTTCTTGGAGGGATTCAGGCCAACGGCAAAGCCGCGTCAGGCCCGGGCCCGGGCTGCCAGGTCGCTTGGCTTGGCCTCGGTTTCCGGCTGGTTCTCAGCAACGAACTTGGAGAACTCGGGAGTGACCAGGCGGACGAAGAGCTGGACCTGGCCGGAATCCCAGGACTGGCCCACGCTCTTGAGCGCCGCGGTGACCGGATGGCCTGATTCGAGGGCCTTTGCCCCTCGTTCCAGGCTGCGGCGTATACCCGGCTGAGCTCGGGAAGATAGGTCTTTCCCAGGGGGATAAACCGCACGTCCAGCACGGGAGGAGGCGCGGGCTTTGACCCGTCGCCCCAAAGCCACGTGTGCAATGCCGGGACCCCAACCGCCAGCCCCGCGCCCAGGGCGCCGGAAACCGCGACGAG
>JBAUOX010000974.1:0-7335 GCA_049579985.1 Isosphaeraceae bacterium
TCGGATGAACGTAGACCTTGCGATACGGCTGACTTGCTCGACGCAGGACCTTTTCGGAAGCCCCGGTCATCGCCGCCGTCCGGTCGAACACACGAACAATGGCCGTCCCCTGGGTTCCTCGGTAGCGAGCAGCCCGCCCGAAGATGTGATCCGCAGCGATGCGGCCCTGGCGATTCGCAGGTCCGGCCAGTGGCACTTGCGTCGGTTCGCCGGTCACGAAGTCCTTGACTTCGATGGCGTCTCCAACCGCATAGATGTCCGGGTCGGTGGTTTGACGGTGTTCATTGACCCGGATGCCGCCACGAGGCCCGACCTGCAAGCCCGCATCGATTGCCAGCTTGTTTTCAGGACGCACCCCAACTCCCAAGACGACCAGTTGGGCAGTCAGGCGAATCCCCGAGGTCAACACGACCGTCAGGTCATCCGGTCCCTGCTCGAATGCCTCGGCGGATTGACCGAGCAGCAGCGAGACGCCTTGGGTCGCCAGGTGGTCCGCGAGGGGAGTCGTCATCTCCTGGAGCTTGGCATGACGGCTGCGAAGAATATAGGAAAGCCGTGGCCATAGTCCTAATGCAGATGCCGAACAGCCTCCTGCCGAGCTTCCTGCAGATGAGAAGGCAAGGGCTCTCCGGCGCCCACTCGACACTTCGACGCCGCCACCTCACCCTAAATTTCGGCGACAGCTTGACAGGCGAGTCACAGTCACAGTACACTCCGTTCCGATTGCGATTGAATCTCAATATCAATGAACTCGTAACTCCGGATCGGCCCTGATCCTGCCGGTCTGGAGGCGCCCGCTTGGTTCACGGAGTCAGTTCATGCGAGAGCCCACGCCGAACCGAAGACTGATCTCAGATCGACGCGGCTCGATCGATTCAAGCCCTTTTCCTAAGATCACTTCGGGACGTCCGGCGAAGTGTTCGACTTCCCCGACGTATGCACACCTGATGTTGACTGCTGACCTGATGACGACGGTTAGTGGCAGCGCCGTCAATGATCAAACCTCATCGATTGGGTCGTTGCGTGCGGGATTGGTCTCATATATTCCCCCTGGCTCCGCTGAGACCAGTATCAGCGCGACTGGGGAGGACTCGTTTCCTGTCACGAACGTAAGCGGCAGAACAGGAGCCACGAGACTCCGCACTCATCGCTGCAGCCATCGGTATCGAGGCTTCACGCTGATCGAGCTGTTGGTCGTCATCGCGATTATTGCCGTTCTGATCTCGCTCCTTTTGCCTGCCGTCCAGGCGGCGCGCGAAGCTGCGCGGCGTGCCCAGTGCCTCAACAATCTCAAGCAATTGGGACTGGCGTTGCACAACTATCACGACGCGGTGCTGGTGCTGCCTCCCGGTTACATCGCGGCCAGTCCGTTCAAGGACGGCGAGACCGACACGGCTCCGGGGTGGAGTTGGGCGTCGATGATCTTGCCGCAGCTCGAGCAGGCTCCGCTCTACGCGTCCGCCAACTTCTCGCTACCGGTGCAGGCTCCCGCCAACACGACCGCGGTACGGACAAACGTGTCGAGCTTTCTCTGCCCGTCGGATCAATTCCAAGGGTCGACATTCCCAGTCATGGACGGGTTCGGTAACACCGTCGCAACGGTCACTCCCAGCTCGTACGCCGCGTCGATTGGCGACGATGCTTCCGATACCGTGTTCGGATTTGACAATCTCGGCGACGGTCGCGGCCTTTTCTTTCGCAACAGCTCGATCCGCATCGCGGGCATCACTGACGGGACCAGCCAGACAGTCATGCTCGAAGAGCGGGCCTGGGGGAACGCCGAGGGGACATGGACGGGAGCGATCCAGGGCGGCTACATCCGGCGCGGTCCGTTCAACCCGTGTCCGGGCTCGGACGATGCGACGTACATGGCCCCTTGCCTTGTCCTGGCGCATTGCCACATGATCAACACGAACGCCGATAGCGACAGTGGCCTAGACGACTCGTCGAGTTTCCACCCTGGCGGCGCCAATATCCTGTTCAGCGACGGTTCGGTCCACTTCCTGAAGAGCATCCCCAACGACGCGGGGGTCAACCCCGACGGCTCGACGCGCTACACACCGGCCAGTCTGATCTTCCAGGCCCTGGGTACGCGGGCCCTGGGCGAGGTCATCAGCTCCGACTCGTACTGACTACGACCACGTGCTTTGCCCCTCTCATGCTCCTCGCTCGCACTACGAGCCGACATTTGATCTAGCCCGCTCGATCGATTCTAACAAATGAAGGTTAACACGATGAGATTGGTTGTTTTTGTATCGCTGGCAACGGCGGCTATGACGTCGGGATGCAGTCGAACTGAGCACGGCCCGCGGCTCGCGGGCGGTCGGGAGGTAAGTTCGTGGGTCACCGAGCTGAACGATCCCAAGCCGCGGGTTCGGCGCCAGGCGGTTCTCAAGCTTGGGAATGTCGGAGACGCCGATCACGCAGTGCCAGAGGGCCTGGCCTCGGCGCTCCACGATTCCGACGTGCTCGTACGTCGAGATGCCGTGCACGCCGTCGTGAAATTAAAGCAACCGAGCGAGGCGATCGTCGCTCGGCTCCAGGAAATGAACCGGGCCGATCCCAATGCGACCGTCCGCGATTTCGCCAAGCGGGCCCTCGCGAAGCTTGGTCTCACAGAGTGACATGGTACAGTTCGTGTAATTGAATAACAGGGGCGGTTATCGGAGAAAACGTCCGGGACGAGCGCCGCGGCTAAGCAAGAGATTCTCCGATGCGAAGGCCCCGCAAGCACTACCTGCCCCCTGAAGAAGTCGCCATTCTCCGGCGACATCTGATCGACCGAGTGCCCGTCTCCGATCTCCGCGACGAATACCAGCTGTCATCGCCCTGGTCTGAGTGACGGTGATGACTGATCGGCTGAGGCGACGCGTTTTGCTCGATGACGTGCAGTTTCTGACAGGGCACGCGTTCGCTTGGGTTCATCATGAGCGAACTCAGGTCGTTGTGACCGTCCGGTCGGAATTCAGATTGTTGTTTACACCGAGGAGTCACCAGACGATGAGACGTCGCCTGATCGCCGGCGCCTTGATCGCTGGTGCTTGTTCGATCGCCTGCGTCCCGTTGTTCATTCCGAATTCATCCTCAGGCCAGGAGCAGCAAACGGGGGGAGTGACGCCCTCGTTGGCTCTCCCTCCCGCGCCGGTCCAGCCTGTCGAGGGACGCCAGTCGGGCGGGCCCGGCATGGACCTCTCGGTATTCCACAGGGGTTCGCACGTCGAGCAACTCGACCGGACTTCCCCGCTGTCGCATGGCCTCAAGCTCCCTCGGCGTGATTGTCGCGACACTCATTTCATCCTCACTTACGATTTTTCAAGCTGGGCTCCACAATCGAGCCCTATCAAGGTTTGAACAAAGCGACGTTATCATTCTCATGCGTACAGAGCGACCTCAGCAGCATCGTTTGGATTTCCCTCCCCCGGTCGCCCTGCTACAATATTCTAGGTTTCGTTAGCAATTATATTCCCGTTTAGTTGTTCAGTCAAGACGAGACCGCACCAAATCCCGAAGGCGGGCCGCACTCAGTCCAACGTCTCCAGCACCTCAAGATGCTGGCCGTGGCGGCCTGCGTATGCCCCCACATGGAGGGCTTGCAGTTCTTCTACCATCTCGACCCGCTGGTGGAGCGGCTCTGCAAGCTGGACTGCGAGACGAGCGTCGAGGCGGCCCAGCGCCATGTGGCCCGCAAGAAGAAACTGCTCGACGGGTGGAGCGTCAGGACGAAGCACCGGCACCAGCGCAATGGAGTGACCGGGCGACTCTTCGTTTTCGAACCTGTGCGGAGCCATTCACGGCCCGGACGACCTCGGGCGGATCGCCTCGGCGATCGGCCGGGCGGCCGCGGGCGTCTCGGCCACGTAGTCCTCGCCGAGCAGGGCCGCGATCGTCGCGGCCACCTGGCCCTCGGTGACGAGCGCCGTGCCGATGCGCTCGCCGAGGGCCGGCGTGTCGGGTCCGATGACGCCGATCCAGATGGCCTCCGAGCCCTTGACCTTGGGCCCATGGCTCTTCCATTCGACCGGGGCATCGCCCCGGCCGTGGTCGGTCGTGATGATCAGCGTGGTCGTGCCGCGGTATTGCGGGCGCGATTGCAACTCCTCCCAGAGTCGCCGGAGATTCGCGTCGGCAACGTGGGCCGCCCGCAGATAGCGGTCGTACCGGCCGTCGTGCGCGTGCTCATCGGTGTCGTTCAGGCCGATGTAGAGCACCCGCGGGGCATCGCGCCGGAGATGTTCCAGGGCAATCTGGAAGGTGAAGGCGTCTTCCCGGTGGCCTTCCCATGTTTGCGTCGACTGGGCCATCAGCCGATTCAGGAGGACCTGGCATTCGGTGGGCGTGGGGCTGTCGAACGGCACACAGCCCGCGTTGATGAACAGGCCGCTCCGCTCGGCGTTCAAGATGAACGGGTAGCCGTCCCACGACCCGACCGCGCTGACCTTGCCGCGATAGCCCGGCCTGCGATTCAGCCACTCGAAGACCGTCACGTTGGGGTTGGGCCGCTCGTCGTTGCTGACGATCCGCGGGTCCGGAGAGCCGGTGAACATCTCATTGTAGCCGGGATAGGATAAGTTTATGCCGTTGGCGACTTTCGCCGGGCTCGCCTTGTCGGCGTTGCCGTAGAGCTGCCCGCGGCGGGCGACGACCGTCCAGAGGAATGGCATCAGCGCCTCGCGCCGGGCCTCCGGCGTCTCGCGCCAGTACTCGCGGCGGATGGCGCCAACGTCGGCGACGCCCCCGTCGGGCTGGTTCAGCAGTGCCGGATCGGCCCCGCGGAAGACGTCCTGCCAGCGCAGACCATCGGACGTAACCAGGACGACGTTGCGGGTGGCGGTCCGCGGCGCCTCACCCGCCGCGATGGCGGTGAGAGTTGGCCAGATCGCCAGAACGAAGATCACTCGGCGGATCATGATCATTACCTCGGCGTCGCGGAGCAGCCGATAGCTTCTGGAGGGGCTGACCGCGGCGACATCATGGCCTCACTCCCGATACAACGTGTCATCAATATCGGTCGGCGCTAACGATTTCACCCCCCGCCCGCGTGATCAGGCTGACCACGATGCGCGGGTCCATGCTCTCCTTGAGGAAATGCACCGAGCCGTCTGTGAAGAGCGCATTGACCCCGCCGGGGTGGAAGGAATAGAGCTCGTTGTTGCTGCAACAGTTTATCATTCAGATGCCGCCCTGACAACGGATGCCGTCGGCGGTCGACCCGCAAAGGTGGGCGTAGGAATAAGGGTCGGCCCAGGCACCACCGCCGTAGTCGGTGGGATTGCAGGGGTGAAGTTTCACCTTCTCAGTTCCTCGGAGCGGTTTCGACTGCCGAGGTGAAGGGAGAGGGCGACGCGGCTGGCGGAGGTGAGGGTGCGGGAGCGGCGACGGCGGTGTTCGAGGGCTGGTTGAGAATGCCTTGAATGAGAGTCGGAGCCCCGACGGCCAGAAGCAAGTCGGCCTGGGCCTGGCTGGCTGCCCAGAGGGCGTCGAGCTCCGTGTTCTTCAACTGGATCACACGTTGCTGGGCCTGCAAGAGTCTGGTCAGGTCGGTCTGTCCCTGCTGAAAAAGGTCTTCCAGGTCAGCCGCGACGCGTGCCAGGCCCGAGGACAGTCCTCGAGTTTGATTGACCAGACCGACCGCCCCGTTCCACCGGACGGCGCCTGACCGGACCTGGGCAACCACCCGTTGCTGGGCCTGCTGCAAGGCTTGGTGCGCGCGGCGATGGTCGGCCTCGCGCTGGCGTTGCAGCGGGCCCCCATTGTTCCAGACAGGAATGGCCGTGACGTAGACGAACCCGATGTATTGCAAGCCGGCTTCATCAATCTCGTACTGGGGACCGACGATCGGGCTGGGGATGCGATCGGCCCGGGCCAGGTTCTCGGCGGCCTTGGTTCCGGCCACTGCCGATCGGGCCGCATGAATGTCGGGGCGGTTTTCCAGGGCGATCTCTATGAGCTCCTGTTCGGTGACGGGTGGAATGCATGGGGGCAATGCGAGCTCATCGCTTGGCTCGGCTTCCCCGGCCGAATCCGTAATCCCGATCTGGTTCCGCAGGTCGGCCAGGGCGATGATGTAGTTTTGTTGAGCGGCCTTTGCCAACTGCCGTGACGCCCGGCTCTCGACCCGGGCAAGGATGACGTCAGCCGGGGGGACCAGGTTGGCTTCAAGGCGGTTCCGCAGTGATGTGAGGATCTTCTCGTTGAACTCGGCGAGCTCCTTGGCGATCTTGAACTTCTCGCGCCGGTAGACAGCCGTCTGAAAGAAGCGGTAGGTCTGGACCAGCGCCAGGAGCTCGGCCTGGACGACGGCCCAGCGCTGCTGATCGTAGGCCGCCTGGGCGATATGATGGCGGTGCGTCGTCTGATGTCCCAGCTCGATCGGTTGACGGATGGACAGGTAGATGTACTGTTGCCCCCAGTGATAAAAGGGCCCTTGTCGAGCGGTTCCGCCCGGGCCTCCGAAGGCTTCAAAGGGGATGAGAATCATCGGGCGGTAGTCGATCCACAAGGTCGGGTTGAGTGTGGTGGGGAAATGGCGAGCGACCTCCACGGACTCTGCCGACGGGGTTGTGGGATTGCCGAGCCGGAGCAAGTTGAGGTCGGGATTGCTGGTCAACGTCCGGTACAGAGCCATCTGCAGGCTGATCGATGGCCCACCGATCACGGAGATGGCATCAGAAGGTACGTCCCACAGCGGACTGCACGATAGGACATTCGCTCCCAAAGGCATCCGAAGTTCCGCGGGCACCGCCTGGACCCGGCGTGCGGAACGGTCAACGGCCTGAGTTCGGACCGATGCGACCGACGGAGCAGCCGGAGGTTCACCGGCAACCGCCATCGCCCCTGCAATCATGCTCAAGAACTGAGCGACGATCGAGAGAGCGAGACAAGGTCGCATGAGGTTCGCATCCTGCTTGGTTTCCCGATGCCGGGGGCACCCGACAGTCCTGGTCGCTCGCCTGCCAGGCCGGCAGCAAGGCATCGTCAGTTCAGACCCTTTTAACTGATCGGCTGCTTCGGTCTTCGATCTCTTCCCCTAATGCGGGACTTGCGGGCCTGCGGCTGGTCCCCAGCCGGATGGACAATACGAATTAACCATTTTGCCTGCCCACCGATACCTCCGGCGCTTTTCTAAGGAGTATTTTCAATGAGACAACACAGGGCTAAGAAACCCCCGAAAAGCGTGGGGTGGGGCAGCGAAGCGCTACCGCAACACTAACGCCTCTAACCACAGAGAGCACAGAGATCACGGAGAGAATTCCAGGTAGGTCCGTCAGAGGCATCCATTCCGATCCAAGACCGTTTGATCCTCTGGGTCAATTTGACGGATGTTGATCTCATTCC
>JBAUOX010000975.1:0-2390 GCA_049579985.1 Isosphaeraceae bacterium
CGCCGCCGAGGTCGCCGCCGGCAGCCAGCAGTTGCGCGACGCCGCCGGCCAGGTCTCCGAGGGCGCCGGCAACCAGGCCAGCTCAGTCGAACAGACGTCGGCGGCGATGGAGGAGATGGCCGCCGGCATCAAGCAGAACGCCAGTAACGCCGACCAGACGGAGAAGATCGCCACGCACGTCGCCGAGGACGCCAAGAAGTGCGTCCAGTCGGTGCAGCGCACGGCCACCGCCATGAAGGGCATTGCCGAGAAGATCGTCATCGTCGAGGAGATCACCCGCAAGACGGAACTGTTGGCCCTGAACGCCTCGGTGGAGGCGGCACGGGCGGGGGAACACGGCCGGGGCTTCGCCGTGGTCGCCTCGGAAGTCAGCAAGTTAGCCGAGATCAGCAAGCAGGCCGCCAGCGAGATCGTGCAGTCGTCGGCCGAGGGCAAGGAGGTCGCCGAGGCCACCAACCGCATGTTGGCCGACCTGTTGCCGCGCATCGAGAAGACCAAGGATCTGGTGCAGGGCATCAGCGCCGCCAGCGGCGAGCAGAGCATCGGGGCCGGACAGGTCAACCAGGCGGTGCAGGAGCTGGACAAAATAGTGCAGCAGAACGCGTCGGCGGCGCAGCAACTGGCCGCGACCGCCGAGTCGCTGTCCAGCCTGGCCGAGGAGTTGCAGCAGACTGTCGCCGTCTTCCGATTGGAGGAAGACGAGGC
Source organism: Isosphaeraceae bacterium (assembly GCA_049579985.1). Lineage (GTDB taxonomy): Bacteria > Planctomycetota > Planctomycetia > Isosphaerales > Isosphaeraceae > Aquisphaera. The sequence continues at coordinate 706 of JBAUOX010000975.1, forward strand.
GGAAGTCGGGTTGTTGCCGAGGCGTCCCGCGATGACACAGGCGGGCCGCCCCAGGTTGCCAGCGCCGGCGAAGCGGCGACCGGGACCGACGGGCGGGGGGCGACCCCTCCTCGAGGCGCGTGAGAACGGCCCGCCGGACGACCCGAGCGTCCGGGATTTCAAGAAGTATTGAGCCGTTGCGGGGGACGCTGCCATTTTGCAGCTTGGCAGGAATCAAGAGGTGAAACATGCGCCTGATCCAGCATCTGATCAATCGGAAGATCTGGCAGAAACTGTTGATCGTGGTCCTCGTCCTGGCCCTGCCGCTCACCGCGCTGGTGGTGGTGTACCTCAACGGCCATCGTGAGCAGGCCGCTTTGATTAGCCAGGAAACCGACGGTCTGGACTATCTAGAAGCCCTCGGTCCCTTCTTCGAGTTCGTCCCCCAACATCGAGGGCTGGCCAGCCGCTTTCTCAGCGGCGATGCCTCCCAAAAGGAAGCGATTTTGGCTCATCAGAAGAAACTGGACCGGGCGGTGCGGGCCATGGACGCCGTCGATCAGCGCCTGGGCCCCCGCCTGGAAGTTGGGGATCGCTGGACGAAGATTCGCACTTCCTGGCTCGAGCTGAAGACCCAGGTATTCCAGTTGCCAGCCGAGGAATCGTTTGCGCGGCACACGCACCTCATGGCCAACGTTCTGGCGCTGGTCAACCACATCAGCGAGAAGTCCAACCTGAACATCGACCCGGTGGTTGCCAACAATTACCTGCTCAATAACATCACCCGCCAGATCCCCGTCCTGACGGAATTCATCGGCCAGTCGCGTGCCTTCTGTCTCCACCTGGCGACGACGAAGGAGGCCACCCGCCAGGAGAAGGATCAGGTCCTCATTCTCATCGGCCGCATCCAGGCCTTCCGGAGTCAGTCCGATGGAGTGATTCAGTCGGCACTCAACCTGGATTCCGGTCTGGCCAAGACGGTCGGAGAGAAGCAACAGGCCGCAGCCAAGGCTCTCGACAGCTTCCTCGAACTGATCACCAAAGGCATCGTTCAGGGGGCCGAGAACCATGACACCGGCAAGGCCCCAATCAAGATTCCTCCCGGTGCCGTGTGGAACGAGAGCACCGCGGCTATATCGGCCTACCTGGCTGAAGGGGACGCTTCTCTTTCGGCTATTCGCGCCAACCTCCTGGCTCGCTCCAAGGAAGCATCCACCAGTCTGATCCTCCTTGCCGCGCTGTTCGCCGCCGTGATCGTGGTGACCGGCGCCTTGGTGTTGGTGATCGCCCGTGGTGTCACCCGGCAGGTGAATGCGTTGGTAGCGGCGTTCGCCCGGGTTGGCATCGGCGATTTCGCCGCCCGGGCTGAGGTTCACAGCGGCGACGAATTGGGTGCGGTTGCCCTCTCGCTCAACACCATGCTCGCCAACCTGGAGAGCATAGCCCGGGTGGCCCAGGCGATGGCGGACGGCGACCTGAGGGCGGCGTCGGCGCCACTGTCCGAGCACGACACCCTGGGCAAGGCCTTGCAAAACTTGTTGGACAACCTCCGCCGGACGGTCAGCAAGATCCAGTCCGCCGCCGCCGAGGTCGCCGCCGGCAGCCAGCAGTTGCGCGACGCCGCCGGCCAGGTCTCCGAGGGCGCCGGCAACCAGGCCAGCTCAGTCGAACAGACGTCGGCGGCGATGGAGGAGATGGCCGCCGGC
>JBAUOX010000976.1:0-10706 GCA_049579985.1 Isosphaeraceae bacterium
GCGGGCCGGGTTCGCGATGTCGCTGCGCTCATCACGGCTGCCGACGAGGCGCTTTACGTGGCCAAACGGTCCGGGCGTAATCGGGTGATCACGTCTGCGACAACCCACCAGGAATTCCACCGCGAGACCGAATCCGCCGACGCTTTCGTGCTGTTCCAGCCGGCTCCGGCAGGAACGGCAACAGTCCCTCGCAACGGGTTGTAAGGCGCGCCACGATCGAGTTGAGCAGGACGTCGGGTTGACGCTGAACCCGGTCGAGCTCGATTGCCGGGAAACACAACATGGCGCAGCCATCCCCGACCTCTGTGGGCCAGTCCTTCCTCCCCTGAGCCTGGGCGTTTGTAGCTGGAGCCTTCAGGTCCGGAGTATTGCCGAACCCAGGCGGCTGCTCGATCGGCTGGGTGTCAACGTGGTGCAGATCGCCTGCGGCGACCCGCACCACGCAAGCTGGGACGAGGCAGACGCTTTGCCCGAGACAGCGCAAACCTCGGGAATCATCATGACGCGGGCCATGCTGGGTTTTCCCGGCGAGGATTACACCACTCCCCAGACGATCAAAGTCACAGGAGGATTCGCCAATCCTGCCTGGCGCCCCGAGCGGCTGCAACGGCTCGGGTGGGCGCTCGAGCGAACCCTGGCGCTGGGCCTCAGCGACCTGACGCTGCATGCCGGTTTTCTTCCCGAGCCCGATGATCCTGAGCGATCGGCTGTGCTGGACACTCTGGCCAAGGCCGCGGACCTTGCCCAAGAAAGCGGCATCACCCTGGCCTTCGAGACCGGTCAGGAGACCGCTGAGCTGTTGCGTACTACCCTCGACGAGTTGCAATCACCCAACATCAAGATCAACTTCGACCCCGCGAACATGCTGCTTTACGACATGGGCGACCCGATCCGGGCCGTCGAGCTGCTGGGCCCGGGCATCCGTTCCGTGCACGTCAAGGACGCGCGCCGGCCCGGGACGAAAGGCCGCTGGGGTGAAGAGGTGCCGCTGGGCGAGGGCGAGGGCGAGGTGGACATTCGCCGCTTCATCAAGGCACTGAAATCTGTCGGCTATCAAGGTCCGCTGGCCGTCGAGAGGGAAGTGGGCGACCATGCGGGCCGCCTGCGCGACATGGCCCCCGGCCTGGACTTCTTGCGCGAGTGCCTGGCCGGCTGACGCCGATGTTCGAAACCAAGAAGGAGCAGGCGGGCGGCCTGCTCCCGGCGTTATACCGGCGTCAGCGAGTGCGCCTTTAAGACCATCAGCCGACCACGCTATCGACCACCTGGGCGAGCTCACGTCCGGCCTCGGTCAAGGCGTAGAAGTTGTGCTTGCCCGATCGCCGAGGCTCAATCAGCCGGCCGTGCCGCAGCAAGGCCAGGTGGTGGCTCACGGCGGGCTGGCTCTGCGTGCCGAGGTCGGAACAGAGCTCGGAGACATTTCGCTCTTTTTCACTCAGAAGCATGAGCACTTGCAGCCGTGTCGGGTCGGACACCTGCTTGAGTAGTTCGGCGACCCGGCGAATCTCGGCCAGGGAGCGGCCCGCCGCGGTTGACTTGGCCGAGCGGCCCGGCGACTTCGTTGAAGGCACTACCATGGCTTTCCTCAACCATCCGTCAACTAAGGGTTTGCGTGAGTTGCGACCGGTTCGGTCGAATCACGGTATCGGTAGTTATGTATCGCTAGAGGTCATGATAGGATTATCCGTAGATCTCGTCAAGTCCTTCTGGATCTTTCATTCAATTGATTTCCAGGACAAAGGATCTTCTAGAGATGCCGATGCGTTTGCCCCGTCCTCGCCCCGGGACCCGACGCGGCAAACCAGAACAAAGCAGATCCGACTCATCCATTTTCGGCCCATGCCAGTGCCGCCCCGAGACTTGCCGGCCAGCGCCGCCGGGCTCTTGCTGTTCCGGTTATCTGAACGTATGATGAGATCACGGCGAGAATGCAGCGTCTCCGACGTTCGTCCCACGCGCAGGGACGGTTCGCCATCAGGGTTTCGGACGAAGGTTGTTGAGCGATGGCCGGGGCCACAATTGCCAGGAAGACGACCGGGACGGCTGCCTGCGACGCCGCGTTTCAGCAGTGCATTCATCCCGCCTGCGCCACAACCTTTTCGATTGACGAGGCGCATTTCTCATGCCCGGCCTGTGGTGATGTGGTTGACGTGGTTTACGACTGGGACCGCCTGCCGGTTCCTGGACGGCTTGCCGATTTCGAGGCCAAGTGGGCTGACCGCCTCGAACCCCTGAACTTCTCCGGCGTCTGGAGATTTCGCGATCTCTTGCCCTTCGCGGTCCCTGACATGGTGGTCACCATCGGCGAAGGACAGACCTTGCTCCAGAAGGCCGACAAGGTCGGGCAGTATGTCGGCATGTCCGCCGGCAACTTGTTGCTGCAGTACGAAGGCATGAATCCTTCGGGAAGCTTCAAAGACAACGGTATGACCGCCGCATTCACTCATGCGCGAATGGTGGGTGCGCGGAGGGTCGCCTGCGCCAGCACGGGCAACACTTCGGCGGCCCTGGCGGTCTATTGCTCGGCAACGGAGTTCGGATTCCGGGCGATCATTTTTATCGGTTCGGGAAAGATCGCCTACGGAAAGCTGGCCCAGGCGCTCGACCATGGCGCCCTGACGATCCAGATCAAGGGCGATTTCGATGATGCCATGCTCCGCGTTCGTCAGGTGTCCGATCGTCTGGGCATTTACCTGATGAACTCGGTGAATCCGTTTCGCCTGGAAGGTCAGAAGACGATCATGTACCGGGTTCTGGAGGGCCTGGGCTGGGAGGTTCCCGATTGGATCGTCGTCCCGGGGGGCAACCTGGGCAACTCGAGCGCCTTTGGAAAGGCGTTCATCGAGCTCTTGCACCTGGGGCTCATCGCGCGGGTGCCTCGACTGGCGGTCATCAACGCGTCCGGGGCCCGTACCTTGGATGAGCTGTTCGGCCGGCGCGGGGTCACCTGGCGAAGTGGTCTTCCGGAAATGGACAAGGTTTCCGGTTACTACAACGAGCTCGATACCGAGCTCCGCAAGGCTTCGACGATCGCTTCGGCCATCGAGATCAACCGGCCGGTCAATCTGAAGAAGTGCTTGCGTGCGCTCGATTTTTGCGACGGAGTGGTGCGGCAGGTCAGCGATCAGGAGATCATGGACGCCAAGGCGCGGGTGGGGGCGGGCGGCCTCGGTTGCGAGCCGGCGAGTGCCGCGAGCGTCGCGGGAGCCAAGCGACTTCGCGAGGAGGGAATCATCGCCGGGTCCGAACGCGTGGTCTGCATCCTCACCGGCCACCAACTCAAAGATCCGACCGCGACGGTCGCCTATCACGGGACCGACCAGGAGAATTTTGACAAGGTCCTGGGCAGCCGCGGCGTCCGCCGCGCCGGGTTCGCAAATCGGCCGGTGATCGTGGCGAATGACCTGGATGACATCATCCGCACGATCGCTCTCTATTCGGAGCCGGAGGTGGCGCCGGCTGCCGGTTGAACCGGCCGGCAGCGGCTGCTCGAGGCGGACGGAAAGGACGAAGAATCGGGTGGGCCAGAAGAAGCTGACTCTGGGATTGAATGGGGCGTCCGGCCGGATGGGTCTCCGTCTCGTGCACCTGATCGCCGAGGACCCCCGCGCCAGCCTGGCCTGGGCCATCGAGCGGCCAGGCCATCCCCGTCTGGGCGACGATGCGGGAGCCCTTGCCGGGCTTGACCCCATGGGCGTCAAGCTCTCCACGCTCGACGGCCTGACGGGAGAGGTCGACGCCATGATCGATTTTTCCCATCCCTCGGCCACACTCGAGCTGGCGCGTTTCTGTCGCGACCGGACCATCCCCATGGTGGTCGGCACGACGGGCTTCAGTCCCTCGCAACGAAACGAGCTGGAGCAGGTTTCGGTGAAGATTCCGCTGCTTGTCTCTCCCAACATGAGCCGGGCGGTGAACCTCTTGATGCGGCTGGTGGGCGAGACGGCCAGGGCCCTGGGGCAGTCGGCGGATATCGAAATCGTGGAGCGGCATCATCGGCTCAAGAAAGACGCACCCAGCGGCACGGCGCTGCGGCTGGCCGAGATCGCGGCCGAGGCGGCAGGCATCACGCGATTCGTGCACGGCCGCGAGGGTCAGGTGGGACAGCGCTCCAGTAATGAAATCGGGGTCCACGCCGTGCGAACCGGCGATGAGCCCGGAGAGCACACTGTCATCTTCGGTCTGATGGGAGAATCGCTCGAGCTCAGCCATCGTGCCCTCAACCGCGACGGTTTTGTCCGCGGCGCCATCGACGCCGCCGTGTTTCTGGCGGGGAAGCCGGCCGGACTGTACACAATGACCGATGTTCTGGGTTAGCCGCGCGGAAGCTGGAATCGATTGCCCGCGCAGGTAGCTCCCGCGGCCCGATTTGCAATCGGACCGGCCAGTCGAAAGGTCAAGTCGATCATGGCTCGTTGCGAACGTGGGTACCTGTGCGAGGTTTGCGGCAAAGAGGTCGAAGAGCTCACCGAGTCTGACCTGTATCTTCGTTATGTTCTCGGCGCGGTCGATCCCGAGCTGCTGCATAAACTGCCGGAGCGGCACATCCGGTGCAATCCGGTGCTGGCTCAGTTCATCGTGGCACCCGGTTGGACGTCGATCGTGATCGAGGGGGCCTTCGCCAAGACCGAGCTGGATCCGCAGTTCGTCGCCCTGGAAGAGTCCCGGGTTACGCGGGGCTATCTCCGTCTTCAGGAGCTCGGCCGGCTCGGCTTACCGATCCACGACTATCCACTACCCGAATCGCGCCCGGAAGGACAATCGTCCGAAGCATCGCCACGTTGACGACCGGCGGTGGTCGATCCAGTAGAGGTTCGCTCATGGCATCAGGCTCCTCCCTGCCTCCGGAATCGGCGCAGACGCCCCTGATCGGGACCGAGATTGGCGGGCCCCCGGCGCAAGCCACGCCGGGGCCAGGGGCTCGCCCGGACGAGCACGGTGCCGCGGTGCAGCCCCCGGGTTCAAGCGACCGCATCCTTTTCCTGGACGATGACCCTGATCGGGCCAGGGCCTTCCTCGGTCGCCATCCCGAGGCCGTCTGGGTCCAGACCGCCGGGGAATGCATCGCCCGGCTTGCCGAAAGCTGGGATCAGGTGCACCTCGACCATGACCTGGGTGGAGAAATCTTCGTGGACTCGAGCCGGGACGATTGTGGCATGGAAGTCGTCCGCTGGCTCTGCTCCCAACCTCGAGAGCCGCCGCCCTGCACATGGTTCTTCGTCCACAGCCACAACGCCGATGCGGCCGACCTGATGGTCCGGAGCCTGCGCCAGCACGGCTACCAGGCGGTCTATCGGCCATTCGGAATCGACGTGCTCGCCTGGTTTTCCGCCCAAACGCTCGACGAGCCCGATCGGTCGCCGCTAGAACCAATCCAGCTTGCCCCTGACCTGCCTGGCTGGTTGGGCCGGCAGTTCAGACGGTTTCGGCGGACCGCGCCGCCCCGGCCGAACGCCGATCACGTCGATCGGCCCGGGCATGAGCCGTCATGCGGGAGTAGCAATTTCGGGGCCGAATAATCCGGAAATCGTCAGCCGGAGGGAACATGACCCTCGTTTCCCGACCGCCATTGAGGCGGACTTCGGACTCGACAATGTGATTGCGGGTTTTATGATCGTCCCTGCGACCTGTATCATAGGTGGCCGGGGAAACTCTTCTCGCGGTTTTTCGTATCAGAACCGGGGTTCATGTCGGGAGGGCTGCCTTGAGAACCGTCATCACTGGAGGAGCCGGTTTTATCGGCTCGCATCTCTGCGAGCGCTTCCTCGCCGAGGGGCATGAGGTCGTCTGCGTCGACAATCTGCTGACGGGAACGCGGCGGAACATCAATCATCTGGCCGGCAACGCCCACTTCCGGTTTCTGGAGCACAACATCTCCGGGCCGGTGGAGATCGACGGCCCGGTGGAGAACGTGCTCCATTTCGCCAGCCCCGCCAGCCCCGTCGATTACCTGGCCCATCCGATTCCGACACTCAAGGTGGGCTCGCTCGGCACTCACAACGCCCTGGGGCTGGCCAAGGCGAAGAATGCCCGGTTCTTGCTGGCCAGCACGTCGGAAGTTTACGGTGACCCGGAGATTCACCCCCAGCGCGAGGATTACTGGGGCAATGTCAATCCGATCGGTCCGCGGGGCTGCTACGACGAGGCCAAGCGGTTCGCCGAGGCGATCACCATGGCCTATCACAGGTTTCATGGCGTGAGGACCCGGATTGTCCGCATTTTCAATACCTACGGGCCCCGGATGCGGCTGAACGACGGCCGGGTGCTGCCCAACTTCATCAACCAGGCACTCCGCGGAGAGCCGATCACCATCTACGGCAAGGGCGACCAGACGCGCAGCTTCTGCTACGTGAGCGACCTGGTGGAGGGCATCTACCGGCTGCTCAACGTCGACCATTCCTTGCCGGTAAACCTGGGAAACCCGTCGGAGATCACCGTGCATCAGCTTGCTCTTGAGATTATCGCCCTGGTCGAGGGCACGAAGAGCAAGATCGTCTACCACGACCTGCCCGAGGATGATCCCAAGCGCCGCCGGCCCGACATCACAAAGGCGCAGACACTCCTGGGCTGGAACCCCACCGTCGACCGCAGCGTCGGGTTTCGGAAAACCCTCGAGTACTTCCGCTCCGTGTTCTGAGCAAGGCCGGCCTAAGAAAAAGCCCGATCAGCCCGGATGCACGTCGCAAGTGGTCTCTTTCGGTCGGAGATCGGCGAACCAGAACTTGTCTCGCTCAACGACTTCGCCTACGGTCACAGGGATCTCGGTGCTGAACTCTGGGCAGCGGTAACAGAACGTGTGAAACTCGCCCCGTTCGCCACAGGGATCGACACCTGGGGGCAGATCCGCCAGGAGCCTCTCGTCGTACTGCCGACCGACGAACCGCTCGCTCAACTGCTTGGGGTCCACGCAGGTCAGGACCGCCCGTAAACCAGCATCCAGCATTTGACGAGCCAGGTCGGGCGTGTCCTCCGCGGTGGTCCAGATCGGGAACAACGGCCCCACGCCCGTCCCCTCCAGGAGTCGGACCCGGTACTCCCGGATGTCGGCGAGGAACAGGTCGCCGAACGCAATGTGAGTGACACCCGAAGCCTTCGCCTCGGCGATCGCCGTCACCAACCGGTCCTCGTAGATCTCGTTCGAGCAAGGGTACGGCAGCATCACCGAGACGAGAGGCAGACCGGCCGCAGCCGCCTGCGCTTCGACCAGTTCCCGCCGCACGGCGTGCATGGCAACCCGGTCGAACGCTTCGTTGAACGTCGTCAGGAGCCCGACGACTTCGAGGCCGGGTTGCTGGCGAAGGACGTGCAACGCCCAGGCGCTGTCCTTGCCGGAACTCCAGGAGAGCAGAACGTTCTGTCTTGGAATGGTCATCATCATTCCTCGGGGTTTTGGTTCGTTGGTCCTTGCCGGGAGACAAAGGCTTGCTGACATGTATAGTCACGGGAAGACAGGTTGAGCACGACGACTGCTTACAAGACTCTAGCTTTAGCTCTGGGGTGACTTGACGACACCCGGAGCCTCGGGTAAGGTTCACCAGTTCGCGCGGAGTCGGGATGGATGGCCGGGATGATCGATCGGATCGTCCCCAAGACGACCTGGGGATTCCCGCAACGGTGCAGAGCCATGCGACTTCTGCTCACCACCTCAGCCTTACGCCGAGCCTCCCCCAGCCGACGGTCAAGCAGCTCCTGATCGGCCGGTACGCGACATCTCGAAGGAGCCAGGCAGGACGGTCGTGAGCCTTGCTGAAGTCGCGGTCAAGCCTCTGGGTCTTCGCCGTGCGCAACCTCTTGACCCGGCCGACGCGCGCGGGTCTGGCACTGGTGGGCCTGTCGATCCCGGTTCTGGGAGTTCTCGGTCTGTTCAGCCTGTCGGGCGGAATTCGCAACCTTCTGGGTGATACGCTCGCCCAGGTCCGGGGCATCCTGGTTCTCCGTGAGAATGCGCCCAGCGATATCTTCAGCGATCTGCCGGCGGAGATGGGTGAAGCTCTCCGGCGCGTTCCCGGAGTCCGCGTCGTCGCACCGCAGATCTGGAAGATCGCGCCCTCGATCGAGGGCCGCAGCCTGTTCGCCCGGACGGCCGCCGATTTCCTCGCCCGGCCCCGCGAGCAGTCGCTCGAAGGCATCCTCAACCTGATCCAGATCGAGGGCAAGGACGTTGCGCAGCATGCCAGGCTGAGGAGCGATGTCTACGGCAGCAAGATGATCGCCAGCGAGCGCGGGGGCGGGCGGTTCCTGAATGCTGGCGACCGGGGCCAGCCGCGAATCGTCATCAGCACCAAGCTCGCCGCGGACTATCCCGACCGCCAGGGCCGCCCCCGGAAGGTTGGCGATGAGCTCGGGATCGGCAACCGGCGCTTCACCATCGTGGGGCTCTACAATACGGGGTCGTTGCTGCTGGACAACACGATTGTGATGGACATCGATACGGCCCGGCAGCTCTTGAACGTGAAGGACGAGACGGTCTCGTGTTTTCTGGTAGAACCGGTTGACCCGGCGCGGATCGACGCCGTCGCCGCGGCGATCGAGCAGGCAATTCCCGGCGTGGATGCACGGACGATGTCCGAGTTCCAGGCTGGCGCCGGTCAGGTCCTGGGAACCCTCGACATGCTGCTGCTTCTGATCATCGGCCTGTCCCTGATTGTCGGCTCCGTGGGAATTCTCAACACGATGCTCATGAGCACGAGCGAACGCTTCGCCGAGTTCGGCATCCTGCGCACCAACGGCTGGTCGCGGGGAGACGTCCTTCACCTGGTGCTGGCCGAGAGCGTTTGCCTGGGCCTGATGGCCGGGGTGGCCGGCTGTTTGCTGGCGCTGGGCGGAGTGACGGTGGTCAACCGGTGCTTGGGGCACGGCCTGCAACTTGCTCTCACACCCGGCTTGCTGGCCCTGGGCCTTGGCCTGGCGGCGGCGCTGGGCACGCTGGGCGGTCTCTACCCGGCCTGGCGCGCCTCGCGCCTGGCACCGATGGAGACCATCCGCCTGGGCTCGCGGTGAGCCTGGCGGAAGAGTGCGACCGTTCACTACGCGCGATACTTGCGATGCTCCTGACGAGGTCTTACGCCGTTCGATCCAGATTGAGAAAAGATTAGTTCTGCCACAATTGCGTATGGTGTCCCCGGAACTCCATGGTGTCCCCGGAACTCCATGGCGCGGAGAAAACGAAATGGCCGACGTGAGTCCCTGGCTTCAAACGGTGATCGGTGGGCTGATGACACTCGCCGGAGGTGCTCTAACCCATTGCATGACGCTGCGGCGGGAGCGTGATGCAAGGCGTCATGAGGCCGACGACCGCCGGAACCGGCAGCGTGCCGATTTCCAGATAAAGACGCTGACGGAGTTGCAGGATGCTTTATGCCGAATCATGAAATCCGTATATCCATTGGCTGATGTTGATTATCACGATACGTTTTCGGGGGTGGAGCGGGACAAGAAAAAGTCCAGCAGGCTGTGGAGGGAATGGCAGGATGCTTATGCCATGGCGATGGTCTGTTCCGCTCGGGTGCGTGACACAGCGGTCAGAGAGGCAGTGGGCGGCATCCTGAAAATGGCGTTATCCCTGGTGACTCCGCTCAGGCGAAAGGGGGGCGACCTCGATTAATCCAGGGAGAATGCCGAGGACATAGGGGAAGAGTTGATCGCAGGTTTTGATCGGGTGAACGACATGATCGGCGAGCTATTGCGTGATTTGTATTGATATAACAAAAATCGCTTTATGTTGCCCCAATCGAACTACGCCCCTACAGAGTAGCTGACCCCGCAAAGCCCCCCAGAATTTATGCCCTTTATGAGCTACGATTACAGCAGAGAGTCAAGTAGGAAGTTGCATGGACGAAGATTCTGTACCATAAAGCGGGATTTTCGTTCAAGGCGTGCCGCCCGATGACCTGCATTCTCTGCGACGATCCATCTGGCCCGGAAACAGGCCATAATCTAGGAGGATTTCTGTCATGCGACGCAGTTGTTGTAGTCGTTTAGATGTGTATAATAAGCTTATACGTGAACTTGAAAAATCTGGGATAGGACGCGATGAACTCACCGCGATGAGGTTCGATCCGTATGATGGTATTAATTGGCTTGGTTTGTCAGTAACAATCAGCGATTTCGATACAATTATAAAGTTAGTTGGTATGGTTCGTCAGAGAACGGCAGCGAAATGCCAGCGGCAGCTGGAGGAGAGAATCCGCCTTGAGCTAACGGAGAGGGTCGTGGCAGCCCTGTCCGTTCCCGCTGCCCTGGACATTAGTGAACAGTAGGCCAGAAAGGCCTTGCATAAGTGCCTTAATGTAGCGCCTTCCCGCCCCGCCGGTCAAGCGGCGACAATGTGCATGCGCGCATGTGGCGTAAAACCGGGCGGAGAAAAAGGAACGTCACTGATTGTCGAGCGCCTTTCTGGGCCGACCTGGTCCGCGGAGTGTGAAGTCGAGTTTCAACCGGGCGGCGGTCGCCAGCACCCAGGGCGCTGGTCCCACGGGGCGGCCCCGTGCCACGCAGTCCCGCACCTCCCGCAGTTCTTCCTCCGACAGGCCGCCGTCGACCAAGGTCGTCCAGTTCCGGGGCCGATGCACAGGCCAGGGGCTCAAGACGAAGTCCTTGCTGGGGTGGGCGCGCCGCCAGAGTCCGCACCATCGCCATTGCTGGGCACTCTCCACCAGTTTGGCGCGCACGGCGTTGGCCTCGACGTAGCGGCAGAGCGTGAGGAA
>JBAUOX010000977.1:0-8753 GCA_049579985.1 Isosphaeraceae bacterium
TTCGGTGAGCGTCTCGCAGGCGTTGGACAGACGATCAGACTCTTCGGCGGTGAGCGGTTCTCTCACGTACTGATACGGCATCTCTCACCCTCGAAATCGTGCGTCCTTGGGGTTGGAACACGCAGCCGCTGCGCTTTCCAACGGCCAGGCTACTCGCACCGTTTGGGGCGCGGAAGAGGCTCTCGCCCGAGAAAACAAGGGAGATCGCCTCTCCGATCCATTTCAGGGGTTGCGAGCCTGAGTGCGTGATCCTGGGCGGAAGACGCAGTCGAGACGTTACTCGAACCATCTGGCGGAACTCGGCAAAACGGTCGCAAAATAGATAAGGCTTTTCGCATCGGCGTCGCGATGCGAAAAGCCTTATCTATTTGTGTGCGAAGCTTTCCTGGTCGATGTCCTCAGACAAGCAGCGCCAATGTCGCGCTCGGAACGGTCCAACCGGCGATCTCATCACCGCGGCTCCAGCGCGACGCGGGCCGACAAGCGTTGTCGCGGTCCCGCGTCGCTGTCTGGCAGCAGTGGCGAGTGTTCACGCGTGCGCCTCCGCCGCGTGGCAACACGAGCCGGCCTTTTGAGGAAGCGGCTCGTATTCGTCGTGGCGGCGCCACCAGACGCCCGTCTCGTTACGCCCCTTGGGGGCGCGGTCGAGCCACTGGTACATGCCCCAGAGGCCGTCCAGTCCGCGCGCATAGGTGGAATAGGCGTGGTAGACGACGCCGTCCTCGAGCACGAACGCGCTCATTCCCGGCCTCTCGCGCGTGTACGTGGCCGCGTCGGTTCCGGACATGGCCGCGAACTCGGCGACAGGTTTCGGGACCGGCGTCACGTCCATCACGAAGCCGCCGCGCCGGTAGTTGTATTCGACGACCCCTTCGCGCTGTTGCTCCTCGGTGAACGAGACGTTGAAGTCGAAGTTGAAGTCGCTGCCGAGCGAGGACGCCCACGGAAACGTCCACCCCATCCGCCGCTCGTACGCCTGCAGCTTCGCGAACGGCGCCTGCGACACCGCCGAAAGTGTGACGTCGTGGTTCGCCAGGTGGACGACGAAGCCGTCGAACCCATCCGCAATCATCGAGCAAGACGGACACCCCGCCTTGTAGTCGGGCCCGAACATGAAGTGGTAGACGAGGAGCTGCGAGCGCCCTCGAAAGAGGTCTGCCAGCGAGGCGCTCCCCTCGTCGGTGTCGAATCGATACTCCTTGTCGATCCGAACCCACGGCAGCTCCTGCCGCCGCCGCGCCAGCTCGTCGCTGCGCCGCGTTAGCTCCTTCTCCTCCTTGAGCAGCCCGAGCCGGGCTGCAAGCCATTCCTCTCGACTTACTATTTGGTGTTGCATTGTTCGGTCTCCTTTTTGAAGTAACTAAAGATGGCCCCTATGCGATCCAGACGTTCCACAATCAGGAAGAGCAATGAGGCGACGCAAAGGAACAGCAGCACCCAGCGCAGGTAGGTTGCCGTGGAAAGCGACAGGCCGAGTCCGGTCCAAAGCGTCACGTGCGCTGCCAGGCAAGCGGGACACTTGGGCACCAACACCAGGATGGCACTCGGGAGGACCCATGCAAAAATCTCTCGGACTCTTCGCACCCACGTCGGCGTTTTCCGGTCCCTGGCGGCATCGCAGCAAGCGCTCATCGTTGTGTCTCCTTCCGATTCTTGCGTTCCGCCAGCTCGCGAATGCGCTCCAGCCAGTGCTCCCAGCCTTTGGGCAATCCGTCGCGATGTTCGGGCAGGATCAATCCCATGGCGCGGTGGAGGAACACAAGGCGCGTCACGCCCCCCTCCGCCTTCAAGCGGTATTGCAGGTGATTGAGCGCCGGGTACGACATCATCAACGGCCCGCAAATCTCCAGGAGCGTCGGCGGCTTGATGACCTGCACGTGGCCCCAGAGATGGCCGGAGTTATCGCCGAGGTCGCGATACCACCGCCCGCCCGGCCACGGCTCGATCACCATGGGGAACGGCTTGCCGCCCGGCATCTCTCCGTTCGGCCCGATCTCCTCGAGCATCGCCTCAAACGCGATCTCGATCGGCGCCGCGATCTCAATCTCCTTGGAGATGCTAATCATCTGGATTTCCTGCTCGACCCTGCTCATCGACATGCTCATTCCTCCCCAACGGAATTGGGCCGCCCTGCGGATCGCTCGTTCGCCTTACGCTCGGCGCGCTCCTTGATGCGGTCGAGCTGGTGATCCCAAAACGGCTCGAAGGTCCGGACCCAGTCGTGGATTGCCTTGAGATGATCGGCGTTCAATGTGTACAGCCTCTGCTGGCCCGAGCCGCGCACGCTGACAAGGCCCACCTCCCTCAGCACCCGCAAGTGCTTGGAGACTTGCGGCTGAGCCAGGCCCAGCGAAGCGACAAGGTCGTTCACCGGCCTCTCGCCAAGCGCGAGCAGGTCGAGGATCTGTCGCCGTCGTGGCTCGGAGACCGCGTTGAAGGCGTCGGAAGTCGTGGGCGCTCGTGCCATACACTGATAATATACCCTAATGGGAATATTTCAAGGGCAGAACGCCGAGAAGGCTCCATGGAATTCGGGTAACTCCATTCGCAAGAGGCGATAGGCTTTCCGGCGGAACGCCCCGAGAACAGTTCAGGTCCAGGTGTGCCCCAAGGTAGTACCACGGCCATCCATAGAAGCCCCCTTCCTCAACGTGGGTGACATAGTCTGGCACGACGATGCACCTGCTGGCCGGTCGCCTCCTCGCGCTCGTCGACCGGCGATGTAGCGCCGTTCAAGTTGATTGATCATATCTGCGTGCCGCGGCGCCATGCTTGGTTTGGGAGCTATGCCGCGGTTTCCTTGGCCAAATGCGCGGACAGTCCGTCGAGAATCTTACTCCAGCCTTCGCGCCCGCGGTCGCGCCACTCCGGTAGAACTCCTCCATGGGTCAGCGTCAGTTCGCATCCCGTTGGGAGGGGTTTGAGATCGATACTGACGCGCGTCATTTGGGCCGAGAACTTCGGCACTCCGAAGGTGAAGACAAGCCGGCGCGGGCGGTCGATCTCAACGTAGGTGCCTACATGCTCGACATCCTCGCCGTCGCGGCGAGTAATGTTGAATGAGCCGCCAACGCGGGCGTCGATCTCCACGCACACCATCTTTCCCGTCGGCGTGGTGAAAAGAAATTTGCTCGCCTTGGCAGGATCGAGCCAGGCGTCGAAAACACGCTCGATCGAGAAATCGAAGCGGCGCTTGATGATAACCGTTCCAGGATTCTCGGCCGTCATTTCGGTTTTCCTTTCTTATCGGGTTGTTGGGTAGCAGCGGCATCTTCAGCCTTGAGCAGTTCGTCGAGTGCATCGAGCCGGGCGAGCCAGCAAGCACGCGACTTTTCGATCCACGCCGACACCTGCTCGAGCGGTTCAGAGTTGAATGACACGAGGTGTTCGCGCCAGACCCGACGGCGACTCACCAGGCCGGCACGCTCCAGAATGCGGATGTGCTTCGACACCGCGTTGAGCGACGTGGCAAAGGGCTTGGCAAGCTCCGTGACGCGCAATTCTGTCTGCATCACTCGCTCGAGTATTGCCCGACGCACAGGATGAGCCAGCGCAGTGAGGGTGAGATCGAAGTACTGCTGCCTTTCATTCAACTTCATGGTTCAGTGATAGGGCGTTGGCGTACCGCCGTCACGAAGCCGAAGGCGAATGGGTTGAGCCGGATTTCGCTTGCTGTTCGAGTCCTCGTCGCGCTGCTGTGGATTAGTCTCTTGTCCACTCTCCTGTTGCGCGCGTCGGTCACATCGACTGGTGTGTCGGACCGAGGCACCTCTTGGCGGCAGGGGACGAAGCTGCCGAAGGATAGCCATCAGTTCATCGAGGAGTTCCTGGTCGTTGTTGCTGATGCGGAGGATGTGCTGTTGATCCTCTTTGGACAAGGTGCACTGCTCAGGCGGGCGGTGTCGGAATGCGTTTGTCGTCATGGCCCGTCATCCGTGTTTCATCCGTGGCCAATGTCCTGATTCGGACACACGAAGTTGGATGGCCTGATTCCGTCGTGCTTCCGATTGCAGCGATCTGGGCGCCCGGCCGAGTATCAGCGGCCCCTCGCGCCGCAACAGAACTTGTATTTTTGGCCGCTATTACACGGACACGGTGCGTAACGGTCGGTTCCAGGGTACGTTTCGGCGGGCGCCGGCTTTCTCGGGTGCGCCCGCGGCGAGGGGCCGCTTTGCGAAGGCCCCGTGGCAACCCGCCGGTGCATTTGCGGGAACATCTCCTGGTGTCGCCGGATCATCGGGGCGACGATGGAACGCCGAAATGCGTCGAATTCCTCGTCATCCATCTTGAGGGCTGGCCGCATTTCGCTGAGCGTCGTATCCCGACTGTCTTCAGGTAACAGCGCGAGGTTAAAGCAGAGTTGGCTAATCGTGAATGCCTTGTTCAACTGTTCCTCAGAACCGTCGGTCTGATCGAGCAGCGGCTGCGCGTAGGCCACCAACCCTTCTGCAATGGCACCCATGTCCAGGTCCCTCCGTGTGGTTGCACCGAACGATTGTCGAACTGCGGCAAGCCGAAGGCCCGTCCGCGGTGCGGCAGGGCGTCGCCGTCCCACGCCGCTCGACCTGATTCTACCGTGGCGAAGCCGTAACGTGAACCGATGCCTCGAAAGATGAAAGATGGAAAGATGGTGGCGGGGCTCGCGGCCAAAACACAAACTCGGTCTTGCTGTGAGAAAGTCCCAAGAACTCATACCTTTTCTGGGATTCTCATTGAACGACCCTTTTCTCGGAAATCGGCATACGTTTAGACTTGCGCTCTGGCGTGCCTCGGTCACATCGCCCGTGGTGTGTCGGACCGATATCGGCGGGCTCCAGGCTCGTCAGTGCCCTGCGCCCGCCGATGGCGAGCTGGGGCGGCGGGACCATCTATAGTTACTGGTAGCGTCCGTGGGGGCGGGTCAGCTCCTGGAACAGACTCTCAGAACTGCGGCGTGATCATCCATGCTAGTTGCTCGGCCTGCTTCCGGGCGCCGTACCGGGAACGGAGCAGGGCGTCTCGGGCTCGGCACGCCAGGGGGTTCGACCACTGGGCGATCGTGCCCGCCTGGCGCGACTCGCGGACCACCCGCCGGGTGCGCGGGATGCGGAGGGACTCGTAGGCGCGGAGCGCCTCGGCGACCTCGGACCATCGGGTCAGGCAGTCAGCGAGGACGACGGCGTCCTCGATCGCCTGGCAGGCGCCCTGGCCCATATCGGGTGTCATCGGGTGGGCCGCGTCGCCAAGCAAGGTCACGCGGCCGACGGACCAGTGGCGCAGCGCGGGGCGATCGTAGACATCATTGCGGAGGATGGCCGACTCGTCGGTCGCCTCGATCAAGTCCTCGACCGGCTCGTGCCAACCGCGGAACAGCTTGAGGAGTCCCTGTTTACGCCCTTCGGGCGGGTCGCCTTCGCCTTCGGGGACGCTCTCGGTCGCGTACCAGTAGACGCGGCCTCCGGTCATGCCCCACTGGCCGAACCGCCGGCCCCGGCCCCAGGTCTCGCCGGGAGTCACCCGCGCGTGGTCGAATCGGGTCACGGCACGCCAGGCGGTATAACCCCCGTAACGGGGGCGCTCCGGACCGAACAGGGCCGAGCGGACGACCGATCGGAGGCCGTCGGCTCCGACCAGCAGGTCGCCCCGCGTCTCGCGCCCGTCGTCGAACCGCGCGGTGACCGCCACGGCATCTTGGTCCAGCCCGATGCACCGGGCGCCCGGTCGCACGACGTCGGGCCCGGCCACCCGGTGCAGCACGTCCAGCAACTCGGCTCGGTGCAAGAGCAGGATGATCCCTGCCGAAGCCGTGTCGGTGGTCCCGGCCTTCATGGCCAGAAGGGTCTCGCCCGAAGGGGTGCGGAACGCCCCGGTCTGGCCTTCGACGCCCAACGCGCGCAGCGTTTCGAGCAGCCCGATCCGGTCCAGGGCCGCCAGGGCATTCCTCCAGAGCGAGAGGCCCGCCCCGACCTCCCCCAGTTCGGGCGCGCGTTCGAAGACCTCGACTTCCCAGCCCGCCCGCCGCAACGCGACGGCAGTCGCGAGGCCGCCAATCCCACCCCCGATGACCAGCACCTTGCCCCTCACTTCACCGTCCCCACTCTTCGAACTCGACGCACGGACTCGGATTCCCTACATCTCCACGCGGGGGGCTCTGAGCGCCTTCTCCATAGTAGAGGAAGCCGTGTGGACTGCCGCCGTGTCCCCCAAGAATTCGGGTCCTCCACGTGCGCCGAGACCAGCATTCCCGGAGAAGAAGGCCCCATCCATTATCCCGCGCCGGCGAGCCGCCTTGAACACGGGGTCACCGGACGCTTACCCCCACCGACGTCAATGCAACCCGACAAGGGCGCTTCGGTCACATCGCCCTCGGAGTGTCGGACCGACACACCAGGAGTAACCTTGCTGGACGTCAAATGCTACGCAGTTGGCTCGTGTTGAACGCCGATATGGGGCGCTGATAGAATTCAGCGTGGATACTTGCACCAAGTCGTTGCACCCCAAGGAAGCCCGAAGGCTTGAAGGTCGAGAGCGGAAATGCCGGTTTTTATTAGCCCCGAATCGGGTGAGTTCCAATCGATTTTCGACTGGCTGCACGGGCAACGCCAACCGACACCTGAACGGTATATGCGAGGTATGGCGTTTCTGGAGTTGCTGTGGCAGCAGACCGTTCCTGGCTTATCGTTCAAGGTCGTGCATGACGAACCGGAACAATTGCCCGGCAAGTCCACGCGGACCGCGATGGCGGTCTTCGCCGCGTTGCAGCAAAATCCTAGTGCCCAAAAGTGGTTTGTCAAACACATCCGAAACGCGGTTGTGCATTGTGCAGCGGCTGCCGACGCCATTGCCGTCGTTGGTGACAGCATTCACTTTTACCAGGCGAAAGAACTTTCGGAAGACCTCGGAACACGGCTCTTTGATCGGCTTACTCTAATGCAAAAACAGGATTTCGCCGAACTGTACGCCGGCCGCGACGCACGACAAGAGTTCGCAGCCTTCGTGAATTCCGAGGGCATCAACCATCCAGACGAGGATCAATTTCGTGGGCTATCTGAGCAGATCAGTCAACTCCTGCAGGCACATTCCTTTACACTGCTGCTGACGAAAGCGATAGAAGTAGACCAGGCCGGCAGCGGCGATGGTCCGAATGATGGCGATTGGTCGGATGAACTAAATGAACGACGTATCGAACTAATCGACAAAGATATCCAGGGGAACATCACAACAGAGGAACGTGTCGAACTGGCAGAACTGCAACGGAAAGCGGTTGCTTACCGCGATCGAGTAGCTCCATTACCGATCGAAGGAGCACGACGCTTACACCAACAGCTCCTCGAAATGAAACGCCAGCAGGAAGGCAGCTAATGGAATGGTTGCGTTCGATTATCCAGCCGTAGCACATCAGCGCCGTCATGGCCCGCAGGGCTACGAACGTGCGATTACCTACCGCCCATGGCTTCGCGACGAGTTTACCTTTCGTTGCGTCTACTGTTTGCTTCGCGAACAATGGGGAAGAGTGACCGGGGAGTTTGATGTTGAGCACTTTCGACCGCAGGTCAACAGCCCGGAACTGGGGGTAACGTACGACAATCTGCTCTATGCCTGCCATACTTGCAACTTGCTCAAAGGCGACAAGGACTTACCTGACCCCAGTCAGGTTCTGACCGCCGAAGCGGCTCGCGTAAATCCAGACGGCAGCATTGAAGGACGAAGCCCCGATGCGCGCAGGCTTATCGCGATTCTTGGCCTTGATTCCGACTCCTATCGACGCTGGCGATCTGTCTGGATGCGGAATGTTGAACTAGCCGAAGCATACGATCAGGACCACTTCAGGCGTATGATGGGTTTTCCTGACGACCTGCCGAGGCTGGATCAATCCCCACCCGTCAACACACGGCCCGAGGGGGTGCAACAGTCTTGGTACGCGAAAAGACAGCGGGGGGAGCTGCCAGAGGTGTATTGACAAAACGCGATGTCTTGTCGCATTTCATCAGTTGCTGGCGTTATCCAATCCGCGTGCTCTTGACGAAGTCTGTCAGAGGCGGTTTGTAGCGCGCGCCGGTCACATCGACCGAAGCCATTCTCCCCGATGGACCCAGGTCACTTTCAAACGCCATTTTGGGGCCCTCAAGACCCAAGCGCTTGTGCTATTGCGATTAACGTCTTCGTCCACTCGCCAAACGAGTCAGAAATAAGTTCAATAGACGTTTTGTCACCCCGACTTGATGAAACAGCAAGCCCTTCAGCCAGCAGGTCGAGCGGCGAGGCCAAAGCGGCTGGCACATGACCGAAGCCGCCTCTCCGAAAGGTGATCTTGGACGGCGATCGTCGGCCTGATGGGCGTTACCTCGAAGCCAGTGCATCTTCCCGTGCAGAAAGCGCAGTCGCGTGACGAGGGGTGAAACGTCTCAACAAAAGGGTCCGGACCGGGCTCGTTCAGCCCCGCTCGGATGGCGGGAGATCCAGCGAGGCCCGCGGCATCGCCCGTTCTGCTCGCATGCTTAACCGGAAAGGTCTACGTCGCAGGCAGTGCAGGACTAGTTTCTTTCCTTCTTCTTCGCCGCCTCGGCCGCCCGTTGCTTCATCTCCGCGACGATCTTCTCGCCGGCCTGCTCGAGTTCCTTGCGAAGCTCGGCGATCTAGCCCGGCTCGATCCGCCGCGCCTGGCCCTCGATCATGCTCATGAAGGCATTGATCTCTTTGGATTCGGCGGGATAGCCGATGTTCTTGTTCTGGCCTTCCAGGAGGTCGGAGGTGGCCAGTTTGTCGCCCTTGGC
>JBAUOX010000978.1:0-4512 GCA_049579985.1 Isosphaeraceae bacterium
GCTCAACACGACGCTGATGACGATGCACGTCACGATGGGGAAGTAGAACCGGCTGTTGAACGAAACCTTACGGTGGACCCGTTCCACGCTTGCTCCCTTCGCGCTGGTGCGGCTCTTCTCCCTTGTCCCCCACTTGCTGCCGGTTGTGCCGATCATTCTGGTTGTGACGATTTGCGCCAGAGCCTTTCCTGTGGCATGTTTGTCGCGGCGGTTTGACCACGCGATTCTCCTCGCTTTCCACGGGAATCTTTATCATGACTCCTCCTCCCTCACCGCCGAACGGTGAAATTCTCCTCTACCAGACCGAGGATGGGCGGACCCGTATCGAGTGCCGCTTTCAGGATGAAACCCTCTGGCTCTCGCAGGCCCTGATCGCCGACCTCTTTCAGGTAACTGTGCCGACCGTCAACGAACATTTAAAGAACATCTTCGAAGAGCGAGAGCTGGAGCCCCAGGCAACTATTCGGAATTTCCGAATAGTTCGCCGCGAGGGAAAACGAGAGGTCGCGAGGGAAATCGAGCATTACAGCCTGGATGCTATCTTGGCCGTCGGCTACCGGGTACGCTCGCCGCGTGGGGCGCAGTTTCGCCGCTGGGCCACGGAGCGATTGAAGGAGTATCTGGTCAAGGGTTTCACGATGGACGACGAGCGGCTCAGGAACCCGCCCGTCGAAGGGTCCGGCGTGCCCGATTATTTCGACGAGTTGCTGGAGCGGATTCGCGACATCCGCGCCAGCGAGTGCCGGATGTACTTGCGCGTCAAGGAAATCTTCGCCCTCGCGGCCGACTATGATGCCGCCCAGAAGAGCACGGTCGAGTTTTTCAAGATCATCCAGAACAAGCTGCACTTTGCCGCTACCGGCCACACTGCCGCCGAGTTGATCGCCCGTCGCGCCGATCACGCCCCGCCGAACATGGGGCTGACCACATGGAAGGGCGAGGCTGTCCGCAAGCAAGACGTGACCGTGGCCAAGAACTACCTGACCGAAGAGGAAATCCGCGAGCTGAATCGCATCGTGACCATGTGGCTGGATTTCGCGGAGGACCAGGCTCGCCGCCGCAAGCAGGTGTTCTTGAAGGACTGGGAGACGAAGCTCAAGGAGTTCCTCGTCTTCAACGAGCGCGCAGTGCTCTCGGGCGCCGGATCGATCAGCAAGAAAGACGCCGACGGCCACGCGGAGGCCGAATACGAACGCTTTGCCGCCCGCCGAAGGGCTCTGCTCGAAGCCGAAGGAGAGCGGACGAACTTGAAGGCGCTCGAGGATACTGCGAAGAAACTGCCGGCCAGGAAAAGAAAGCCGCCACCCGAAAAGCCGGATTCCTCGGGATAGAGGATGCGCCATGAAACTGCATTTTGAAGCGAATCTCACCTATCAGCGCTCCGCGATCGAAGCGGTCTGCGACCTCTTCCGGGGCCAGGAGATTTGTCGGACCGAGTTCACCGTCACCCAGAGTTTCGGCGGCGGCCAGGCGGCCCTTGCCGGACTTGCGAACGACCTCGGTATCGGCAACCGGCTGTCGTTGCTCGACGATCAGATCCTCGCCAACCTCAACGATGTGCAACTTCGCAACGGGCTGAAGCCCACCGAGTCGTTGGCCACCGGCGACTTTACCGTGGAGATGGAGACCGGCACGGGCAAGACCTACGTCTACCTGCGCTCGATCTTCGAGCTGAATCGCCGTTTCGGCTTCACCAAGTTCGTGATCGTCGTGCCATCCGTGGCCATCAAGGAGGGTGTCTACAAAACTCTCCAGATCACGGAAGACCACTTCCGCAGCCTCTACGCGAACGTCCCGTTCGAGTATTTCCTCTACGACTCCGGCAAGCTTGGCCAGGTGCGCAACTTCGCCACCAGCCCGAGCATTCAGATCATGGTCGTGACCGTCGGCGCGATCAACAAGAAGGACGTCAACAACCTCTACAAGGACAGCGAGAAGACCGGCGGTGAAAAGCCCATCGACCTGATCCGGGCCACCCGCCCGATCGTGATCGTGGACGAGCCCCAGAGCGTCGACGGCGGTCTGGAAGGGCGCGGCAAGGAAGCCCTGGGCATGATGAGCCCCCTTTGCACCCTGCGCTACTCGGCTACCCACGCCGAGAAGCACCACATGGTCTTTCGCCTCGACGCCGTGGACGCCTACGAGCGGAAGCTCGTCAAGCAGATCGAAGTCGCCGCGGCCGGCGTGGAAGGCGATCACAACAAGCCGTATGTTCGGCTCGTTTCGGCCGCCAACAAGCGTGGCAGCATCACGGCGAAGGTCGAGCTCGATGTCCAGCGCGGCAACCGTGTGAGCCGCGAAGAGAAAACCGTGCAGGATGGCGACGATCTTCAGCAAATCACCGGACGTGCCGTCTATGGGAATTGCTCGACCGGCGAGATCCAATGCGGCAAGGGCAAAGAGCTCATTGAAGTGAAAGTGCCCGGAGGCGAGCGCTGGCTGCGCGTGGGGGAGTCCATGGGCGGTGTGGATGACGAGGCGATGAAACGCCAGATGATCCGCCGGACGATCAAGGAACACCTGGACAAGGAGCTGCGCCTGGCTCCCCTGGGCATCAAGGTGCTCAGCCTGTTCTTCATCGACAGCGTCAAGCGTTACCGCATGTACGACGAGGAAGGGAATCCTCAGAAGGGCCGGTACGCGGAGATCTTCGAGGAAGAATATCAGCGCCTCGCCGGGCATCCGGACTACCGGAGCTTGTTCAATGAGGTCGATGTCCGCTCCGACGCGGCCGAGGTGCACAACGGCTACTTCTCGATCGACAAGAAAGGCGCCTGGTCAGACACCGCCGAGACCAACCAGGGCAACCGAGACAACGCCGAGCGTGCCTACAACCTGATCATGAGAGAGAAGGAGAAGCTGCTCAGCTTCGAGACCAAGCTGAAGTTCATCTTTTCCCACTCGGCGCTGCGCGAGTGATGGGACAACCCGAACGTCTTCCAGATCTGCGCCCTGCGCGAGATCGGAACGGAGCGCGAGCGGCGTCAGACCATCGGGCGTGGGCTGCGCCTTTGCGTGGATCAGGATGGCAAGCGATTACGCGGGTTCGACGTGAACACACTGACGGTGGTCGCCACGGAGAGCTATGAGCAATTTGCCGAGAGTCTGCAGAAGGAGATCGAAGTCGAGGGCGGCATTCGTTTCGGCATCGTCGAGAAGCACCACTTTGCCTCCATACCGGTAGCCGACCCGTCGGGTCGCATTGTGGCGCTCGGATTGGAACGGTCCGCGGCCATCTGGACTCATCTCAATCAGACGGGCCTGGTGGACGGACACGGCAAGGTGAAAGACAGCCTGAGACGGGCACTCAAGGAGGGCACGCTGGCCTTGCCGGAGGCCCTGGCCGCGCATCTTCCTCAAGTGACCGACGTCCTGCGCAAACTGGCGGGAAAGCTGGAGATCAAGAATGCCGACGAGAGAAAGCCGATCAAGGCGCGCCAGGCCGTCTTGCACAGCGAAGATTTCAAGGCGCTCTGGGACCGGGTGAAGCACAAGACGACCTACCGTGTCCAGTTCGACAACGAGGCGCTCGTGAAAACCTGCGCTCATGCTATCAAGAACGCGCCGGCAATCACCAAGACGCGCCTCTTCTGGCGCAAGGCCGACCTGGCCATCGGCAAGGCCGGCGTTGAGACGAAGGAGACGGCCGTATCCGCCCCGATTGTGATCGAGGAAAGCGATATCGAACTACCCGACCTTCTGACCGATTTGCAGGACAAGACCCAACTCACCCGCCGCAGCCTGGTCCGCATCCTGACGGAGAGCGAGCGGCTGGACGACTTCAAGAAAAATCCGCAGCAGTTCATCGACATCGCCGCGGAAACGATCAACCGCACCAAGCGGCTTGCGATCGTGGATGGCATCAAGTACCTGCGAATCGGCAATGAGCATTACTACGCCCAGGAACTGTTCGAGCAGGAAGAGTTGACGGGCTATCTCAAGAACATGGTCCCGTCCGAACGATCGGTCTACGAATACGTCGTCCACGACTCGGGAACAGAGCGAGCCTTCGCAGAGGCGTTGGAGAAGAACGAGGCGGTGAAGGTCTACGCAAAACTACCAGGTTGGTTCACGATCCCGACGCCCCTGGGGCTCTATAATCCCGATTGGGCTGTGCTCGTGGACAAGGACGGAACGGAACGGCTCTACTTCGTGGTCGAGACCAAGAGTAGTCTCTTCACAGACGATCTACGCGATCCCGAGGGTGCGAAGATCAAGTGCGGCGCAGAGCACTTCAAAGCCATCGCCGTCGGGGAGAGTCCGGCTCGATTCATCAAGGCGACGAACCTGGACGACGTGCTGACCGCGTGACCACCAGAGTTGTAGGGTGCGTCGAGCTTGCGATGACGCACCGAGACAGATCACGGTGCGTCTCAATGACGCACCCTAGGAGGCTGTCCATGATATAGACTGCCGATTCTGGGGATTGTAATGGTTTTACCGCTGGGCCGAGATTATCGTAGGGGGCTCGAACTCGACTGATCTTGCTCCATCCACACCCGGGACCGGTCA
>JBAUOX010000979.1:0-2264 GCA_049579985.1 Isosphaeraceae bacterium
GGGCATAAGAACGATGGCTCTTCCGGTGTTCCGGGCGGCTGTTCTCGAAGATTCATCGTAAGTCACTTGATCTCAGTGACTTGCGTCCGGTAAACAGAATAGCTAGCCTTCCGCCATAAGTCATTGCTGAAAAGCAATTTACGGCGAACCACCCAACACCAACCGCCCGGAACACCGGAAGAGCCTTATTTTTCAGCCCCTCGCTGCTCTCCACTCAGCCGACGGATAGCGGCTTTTCTAAATCGCAGCGACTGCGAAAGAAGCCCCTGCTCTCTCGAGGGGCAGCGGAAGATCTGACTGGCGTGGCGGGTTAGTAACCGGGGCGACTCAAGCCAGCGTTCTGGATCAGGGCATATCGAGTATCTTGCGGAGCTCAGCGAGGAGCCTTCATTCTCCCAAGTCTCGAGTCGCGGGTCGAAGCACAAGAGTAATTTGCGAATGCCTATTTTCGAGAGACCCGAGATGGTTCAGCCCCGCTTCTGCTACGTCTTGACGACGGCGGGCCGCGACCTGTTCGCCGACATGACCTATGCCTCGGTGGCATTCTTGCGTTACGCTCACCCCGAAGCCGAGATCATCTGCCTGTGCGACGCAGCTTCGCATCGGGCGCTGGAGGCGGCGCGGCATCCGCTTCTCGAGACTGTCGATCGCGCCCTGCCTGTCGAGACCCCCGATGCCCCGCCCAGCTTCCGCAATCGCTTCGTCAAGACCCAGATGCGGCAGATCCTGGAGGGTGACTTTGTCTACTTCGACGCCGACACTGTGGCGATTGACCGCGTCGACGAGATGCTCGCCTGTCCGGCTCCATTGGCCGGGATCCCCAACTTTAGCGGAACGGGCGACCCCTCGGAGATCTGTGGGAATGAGCGAGCCGTCTTCGAAACAATGGGATGGCCGCTACCTCGCCGGCCGTTCATCAACGGCGGGGTCCTGCTCCTCAGGGATTGCGAGCCGACGCACCAATTTGCTCGTCTCTGGCACAACAAGTGGTTGGCATGGAGTAGCCGAGGCCGCTACACGGATCAGCCATCGCTCAACAGTGCCCTGGCTGAGAGCGGGATCGACTATGCGGTCCTCGGCAATCGGTTCAACGGCCAGGTCGCCCATCGGCCCGGACTGTGCCGCGAGCCGGTGGCGGTCTGGCACTATTACGTTTCACAAAGCAGTGATCCCGATCTCCTCGTTCCGAAAACGATCTTGGACGAGGCAATCGCTCACTTCCGCGCCCAAGGCCGCCTGACGCCCGAGATGATTCGGGAAATGCGTGAGTGGCCGTATCCCTGGTATACACCGACGGCACTAGACCGCTGGTACGTGAGGCACTACGTCCTGTGCAAGAAAGATATCGGCCCTTTCAGCTCCTCGCGCTACTGGCTGGCCGGGCATCGGTGCAGGGCTGTGATGAAATACCTCGCTAGTAGCGTCGGGTACCGCCTTATCACTCTTGGAACCCGCCTCGTGGCATGGCGATGAGACAACCGGGGTCCGAGCGTGAGGGGTGAGTCCCCAAGCAAGGGAGCATTTGATCAGAGTCATGGGAACCCAGCCTATCATCCTCAGTCGCATTCCTTGGTACCGCGATTTCCTGGCCAGGAAGTCGAAGAGCCGCTAAATCAGTGAACTTCCGGTGGCCCGAACCATTCAGGACAATGGTGGAAACCGAACATCTTCGAGGACCCGCAGCATGCCCAGAGTCACGGTCATCACGCCGAACTATAATCACGCAAGGTACCTGCCAGAACGCATCGATAGCATTCTGGCCCAGACGTTTCAAGACTTCGAGCTCCTCATCCTCGACAATGCTTCCACGGACAATAGTCGCGAAGTCATTGAATCGTACACCCGGCATCAAAATGTGAGGGCCGCGTTCAATGCGGAGAATAACGGCAGTCCCTTCAAACAGTGGAACCTGGGGCTCAGCCAAGCGAAAGGTGAATATGTATGGTTCGCCGAATCGGACGATTACGCGGACCGCTCGCTGCTGGAGACCCTCGTCGATCGACTGGATCGGCACCCCAACGTTGGACTCGCCGTGTGTCAGTCGTGGATCGTCGACCAAGACAGTAAACTGTTGGGAAACTATCGAGATCTGCTGGAGAATCAAAATCACAGTTTACACTGGCGCGAGGACTACGTCAACGCGGGCCATGATGAATGCAAGAACTACCTGTTCTGGCACAACACAATCCCCAACGCGAGTGCTGTGCTCTGGAGACGTGAAATCCTCGAACGTGTGGGTGGGGCGCCCACCGATCTGCGCGTGT
>JBAUOX010000980.1:0-14796 GCA_049579985.1 Isosphaeraceae bacterium
TGCTGGGGAGCATATTCCTGGAAAAGCTTTTCCAGAGCCTCCGCATCGAGCAGCGATTCCATGATGCCACGGACCATGACGCCGAGGGGCATCGCCGCACAATGCGGGAGAATCTCCATCGGAATCAGTTGGAAGCGTCGCTGAGCGAGGAGTGTCTCGAGTCGGTGGAAACTCTCGGAGCGGCGAGCGTGGGCGTGGGCGTGGGCATTGGCGCGGGCGCGGGCACTCGCGCGAGTACATAATGGTTGATACATCCTTGCCTCGGTGATGTGGAGAGACGTAATCCATTGCCTGCTCCCATGATAACGCAACTGGTGACGTGTTGAAAGGGCTGCATCTCTGATCCCCTTCTTTGCTCTTCCCCGCGTTGGACTCGGGGTACATGCAGCGCGCCTGGAACTCGCCGCGTGCCGGTCCCTTGGTTTGGTGGATATGTCCGCAAGAGGGACAGCGACCGCGGAGCCATTTCTGGCTGGGCCACTTGCCGGGGTCGACGAACTCGACACCGCAGGCTTTGCATTTCACTGTGTAGGCGTCTTCGAGAACTGAACGCCAGCTCATCAGCCGCAGATCGAAAACCAGGCGCTCATGATTCGGATCCTCGTGTTGGGGAAAATGAGGAGGGTCAGTTGACCGAAGGATCTGCACGCTGGACGTTGCGACCGGACTTGCCCGTGCCATCACTTCCCCGCGTGTAGCTCCCACCGCGATCAGCGGATAAACACCGACCACTGGCCCAGTTCCGGAGCCGTTCGACTGACTCGCCGGCAGTGACGGCCACGGGAACGATGTTCGTGCCGGCTTCCGCCAGAGGGATGTCAAGCAAGGCCGAAAGCCGGCAGCAAGACCTGATCTCTGCGCCTGTCCAATCGCGATCCTGCGGCCGCCGCTGGTCAGGAGCCAATCCGAACTTCCGTATGTAGATCTGCCAAATCGTCTCGCGTTCACGAGAGCCTGGCAGATCCAGAAAGAACACGCCGTCGAAGCGCTCGGCGCGTGCGAATTCGGGCGGGAGCTTCGAGATGTCGTTGGCCGACGCGACAACGAAGACGTCCGACTCGTGATCGCTGAGATAGGTCAGCAGCGTGCCGAACAATCTGCTCGAGACACCGCTATCACCTGTGCTACCGACGCCAGAGAGCGCTTTCTCCAGTTCGTCGATCATGATGACACAAGGAGACATCGCGTCGGCGATCCTCAGTGCCTGACGAGTTCGCTCCTCGGTCTGGCCTATCAGAGAACCCATGAGCGATCCAACGTCCAGCAGGAGCGTGGGCCTTCCAGTTTCAGCTCAGAGTGCTTTCGCGCACGCCGACTTGCCCGATCCTGGTGGACCAAGCAGCAACACTCCTCGAGCCCGCACGTCGGAGCGACGACCAGGCCGCAGAGCGCGGGTGCAGAACGACTTGATGGCGTCCAGGCCACCAAGATCGGCAAACGTCTCACCGCCGCGATGCAGCGTGAGCAGGCCGCTTTTCTTTAGCGTCTGGCCCTTGAGTTCCCACAGCACGTCCGGCGTAATCCGGCCAGGGCGAATCAAGGAGAGGCTGAATGCGTTCTCGGCCTCGGCTCGCGTGAATCCAGTCGCCGCGTCCAGAACACCGTCGAGTCTGTCCGCTTCAGGTAACTCGCCCGGCTCAGTTGCGATTGACCTGGCGATCTGGCCGAGTTGATCGCGCACCGCCAGGTCATGCTCGACGACAACGAACTGCCGTTCCAGTTCCACGGGGATCTGGACCAGCGGCGACAGCACGACGAGGAACGTGCGGTTCTGCTTGACGGCAGCAATGGCCGTATCGAGAGCCTGAACGATCTCGGCACTGTTCAGGAACCGGTGGAAGTTCCGGAGCACAAGCAAAGCCGTGCCGTCAGTCGAGGCCAGGCCATTGAGCGATTTGATGGCTGTCAACGGATCGGCCGCGTTGACCAGGCTGTCTGCTTCCTCGGACTGACCAGCGAGGCTCAAACCTCGATCGACATCCCAGGTGGCGAGCGACCAGCTATTCTGGCGGCAGAGCCGGGCGATCTCGATCAAGGCATCATCGTGTTCGAAGTACCCCCCTGAATGAACGCGGAACGTGCGCGAGCTGCTCCTCGAGCCGGCCGCCTCGCGCGCGGATCGGCATCGCCCCAGCCGGGGTGACGAACACAGCGACGAAAGCGGCCCGTCTGGCGCTTGAGGGGCGTACCGGGCGACCCGCTCAATAGATTGCTGGAAGTTCGCCGCGTTCTCGCAGAGCAAACCAGCAATCGACGACGCTCTCGGCCCTCGAATTCTGCGGAGTTATTTTTTTCCGGAGGTCCGGCAGCTCATCGGGAAACGCCATGTATTCGCAGTAGAGATCCGGCTCGTGCAATTGAAGTGCCGCGAGAACACGCATCCACCGATTACGGTGCTGAACATTCTTCACACTGTTCAATCGCAGTTTCCTGACGAGCGACTCGCCCGCTTGATTGAGTGCCTCGATCTGGCCATCTTCCCCGATACGAACGCAGTCTGCAAAAGCAACGCTGCACGGGTCTGGTACACCGAGAATGCCACGCTTGGCGGTGTTGCAGGTGGCGCATGCATAAAGAAGGTTCGTATATTCCAGATTCCCATGTGCATCTCTTGTAACAGGTATAAAATGCTCGATGTGGAACGTGGCTCCCCGGTCGTACCATCTCTCTCGGTGCAGGCAATAGACGCACCGGAACATGAACTCGTCCCGTACCCAGTCGCGGTAACTCTCGTAATCTTGATAACCACCAGGCCCGTGGCGCCGAACATGGGGCTCGGTCGGATACTCGAATCCCTGCATCACACGCCCTTCTTCCGGATGGTCGCGGATCCGAAGACGCGGTCTTCAAGCTCCTCCAGGACATGTGTGGGGCGAGGCGACACTTTCTCCAAGTAATAGTCCGCGTATGCTTGGAGAGCCGCGAGTTCCACAGCCTCAGCGCTGGTTATCGCCCCGCCGATCTCCTTGTCCACGAGCTCGCCTCGTCGCCGATTTGCGGACGGCCAATCCGACTCGTAGGCGACGAAATCGGAGAACCTTATCAGATGGCTCAGCCCTGGCGGAAAATACTGGACCTGCTTGAAGGGAACTCCAACGCGCTCCCAACCCGTAAATAGCGACAGCAAAGCCCGCTCTAGGTCGACCGGAAGAGTGTACTGTCGAAGTACCGCCGCGTCGACTTGCGACATGAGTCTGTAAAGCTGGTCGGAGTCTGCCCGGTCCGCAGCAGCGTCCAGGTAGTTGCGAGCGGCCGTCTCGATTTCGTCGAGCGATGCTCCTCCTGGCATTGGAATTCGTCGCATGTCGTCGACGGTGCTCTCCCGCTTGCCCAAATGGGTAAACGCGTAGGCGTTCGCAATTGGCGAATTCAGCAAGGCCCAAAGAACCTCCAGGGAGCAGCTTCTCGGGCGCACTGTGAGAAAGCGGCTCGCAACGGGCCGCCCGTCTCGGTCAATGAATGCTTTCAAACGCCAAGGTCCGCGACTGACTGGCGCGTAGTTCAACAGCACTTGGGGCACATCGACTGTCGTTCCGGACCGCTTTCGCAGGACGGCCTCGTCGGCGAGGTTCATCCAGTACAATTTTGGGAGCTGATGAATCTGCAGCCCGCGTTCGAGGCGAATGTAGCCTCGGTAAGCCCCTGGGAACCGCTCTTCTGAATAAGTGAGAACGCCGGGCGGCAAGTCCTTCCCGTGGTAGGAGAGGCCTGTCCCAAACTCTGCGAAATCAGAAGCTTTCCGATTGTCTGCCAGCGCTAGCCAAACTTCTTCAAGATCTGGAACACGCATGTCCCAGCGAACATTCGCGTTGAAGCGCGCCTGCTCGACGGTCCGAGAGCTTGGCGCGTCGTAAGTTTCGCGAAACTTTGGCATTTGCCATTCGCGAACTCGGCGAAACCGAAGTGTCGTTCTCTTACGCGATTCTTCCGGCAGACGCCGCCCCAGCAGAACCGCCGATTCCGCATCCGAGAACGAGAATACCTTGTCCGGAAAGAGCGAGACTTCACGGAGCTCAAAATGCTCGATCAGATAGCGGCGCACCTCCTCGGCAAATGTCCCGTGCAGCAACGTTTGGGGAACCACAACTCCGAACACGCTCCCCGGACGTAGCTCCGGCAGCGTTCGCCGGAGCAACTCAGCCGCTTTGTTGTTGACGTGGATTTCCGTGTCAGCCTTCGCGTAGTCCGCCCGTTCATCGGGCTCAAAGCTTCCGAATGGCGGATTGGCCAGTAGAATCGTCTTCCCTCGCGTTTGCTCTGCGAGGCGTTCGCCGACAAACATATCCTCTACGCGCAGGTCCCAACCGTCAGGATTGGGAATGTCGGTGAGGGTAAGAGAGAGACGAGCAAGCTCCAGTGCGAACGGGTCTCGCTCGGTGCCGTGAAGGCGACTGCGAAGGTACGGTCCGCGGCGACTCGGGATCGCCTTCTCGGGTGGAAGAAGCTGGGTGAGTAATCGCATCGCCGATACGAGGAACGCCGCATGTCCGCAGGCCGGCTCGAAAACGCTCCGGTCGTTCTCCGGAATCTCTTTGATCCACTCGGCGAGATTGCCAACAATGTAATCCACGAGATACGACGGCGTGCTATGAGTTCCGAGAGATGCGCGCGTCTCCTTCTCGATGAGCGTATTTTCATAGATGTACGCCAACGACTCCGTCGTCGTGAGGGCCAAGCTGCTGAACCGTTCGATGGTCCGTGCTGACTCTTCCAGAGCCTTCAGCTTCTGCTTCGATCCTGCACTGAAGGGGTTCGTGCCGAAGTGGTCCGCGACTCGGGTGAAAACAGCCTCGACATCGGCAAGCTCGATATCCTCGAAGTGCGGAACTCGCTTGTCGCGGAGAATCTTCCCGGAGACCAGCCAGAACACGGATTTGAGCAACCAGTGGCCTTGCTCGACGGTCACATCGCCCCAGCCAAGTCGGCTCTTGATTTCAGCCACGTTCCTTTCGATAAGGGAGTTCAGGGCCCGTCCGAGCTCCTCCTCGACCAGCGGCATGAGACCCACGTCAACGAACGAAAGTTGGTACTCACTTCGGACCCGGCCGAGCGTCTTTGCCCGATAGACGGCTTCTGGGGAGAAAACCTCTTGGTGGCTTTGGAAGAAGCTGTCAACGCGGTCGAAGGGGATGCTTTCGATCCACTCGGCCGAGGCCGCCCCTTGCTTCCACCACTGCACTGTCTCGTGGAAGCACACGAAGACGACAGGGGTTCCTAGGGGCCGACACGCTTCAACCGCTACCCGGGGCTCCCCGTTCGGTGCGAGCACGGCCACGCATGCCGACCGGGAATCCATCGGCTGCTGCGCGAACCCGGCAAGCGGAACGGAGGCATTGTCCCCGTAGCGGAAATCGAACCGCAGGAGATCCGGGCGGTATCCACAGGACTGCAAAGGCCTCTTCAGCGCATCTGGTTTGATCGCCAAGGCGGAGATGGGTGCGGCTCCTCATTCGCGGCGCTCTCCAACCCAGTTGACGCAGGACCCCTGCACCGTGCGATTGGAGCTATTTGCTATTGTCTCGGCAGCTTGTGGCCGCCAGCTTGCAGGATTCTTGAAGCCCCGATTCCGCCGGAAGCGCCCCAGGCGCCTATTTCTTGCTCGTCCCACCTCTTATCCTCGCAGAATCCGTGACGATCAGAGATGTTGTGAGAAGGGCACCAGCGACCGACGGCCACGCTCGCCGGTCAGAACTCCTGCGCATCTTCGACAACGGCTTGATGGAGCTGCTGAGGAAAGTCCGGAAACGCTGAGAGGACACGCACCCAGTTGGGGATCGCCTCGCCGCCCGCGGGGTCTTGTTGGAACGCTTCACCCGCCACCATGATCTGGCTGGCAAAGCCCTCGATGGCGATCTCCTCATCGTGGCGATCGAACGACAGGTGATTGATCAGCGCGTCGGCGTGATACTGCCGAATTGAGTCCTGGGCGGCGCGCAGGTAAGCCGATCGCAAGGTGATGAAAAACCCGGGCTGGAAGACGATTCCCATGCTGGCCAAGGTGCGGAAGACCGTCATCAGAATGTCCCGAGCCATGCATATCAAGCCTCGGCGGGGGTCTTCCCGGGACAGCGACTGGTGCTTATGCTCGTACTCCCGGTAGAGATCGACCTGGCACACGCGTCGGGTCGAAGTGTTGCGAAACACTTCGGCCAGGGTGCCGATTTCCAGCCCCCAATCGCTGGGTATTCGGTTGGAGCGGGCCAGCATGGCCGTGATGGCAAATTCTCCGGAAAGCGGATAGCGAAAGCTCTCCAAGTAGACGAGGAATTGGATATGACCGAGCATGGAGATCAAGGCGCGGATCAGTGGCGTCATCAGCAGCCGTGCCACCCGGCCGTACATCCGATCGGTCCGGCGCGCGTAATACGCCTTGCAGAACTCGAAGTCCAGGCTGGGCTCGGCCATGGGCAGGCAGAGTCGGGCCAACATTTCCCGGTCATAGTTCACGATGTCACAATCGTGCAGGATGTACGCCCGCAGGCGCGGGTCGGCCATCAGATACCCAAACGCGGTCCAGACCGAGCGGCCCTTTCCCGCCACGGACAGTTTGAGCCCCGCAGATTTCAAGGTCTCGTAGAGCCTCTGCAATCGCGGCCCGTCCGTCCAGAGGACGCAAGCCTTCTCCCCCAGCGGTTTGACGCAGGCCCGTGTCTCGACGTAGTCTTGCACCTCAGGCGCCAAGCCCAGGACCACGACGATCCGTTCGACATACGACACCCCTTCCAGCTCACGGACAATGCGCCTAAACGGTTCAGCCCGCATGTCCGACGCCGTCACCGGCAGGACGAGTCCAAGCTTGTAACGCCGCGTGACTCGTGCCAGCAGGCTCTCTAAGTGGACCCGGCTGATGGTTCCCAGGTCGTGCAAGGTCGTGATCACTCCGTGTTGGATGAAATCAGACATCGCGGAGACTCCATCTCGAGAGTTTGCGAAGTGATCCACACGGCAGAACCGCAACCCGGCGTTAGTCGCGTGGTCCGGACAGTTGGCTTCTCCCGCAGCCGAAGTTCACGAGGGCGTCTCGTTTTCTCTTTGGAAACCAGGGCTCGATTGATGGGCCGGCATCGACTCGCCCCACAAGCTTACCGGGCCACCCGGGGGTTCCGTATCGTGGCGCTGAAGGTGCCGAAGCGGGGGAGCTTCATGTCGATCCCGGATCTGAAGGCAAAGGATCTGTAGGCAATGCCGTAGAGAGCATCGCGCTCAGCTCCGTCTCGGCCCGGTGATACGAAAAGAATCGCTTGGCCACGTTGTAGTTGTGCTCGACCATCCGCTGACGTCGGTCTTCATCGCGGAGCACAAGACGGACTTGATCGACCACCTTGTCTGTAAGAAAGCCGTCCATCAGGATCGTGTCGAAACCACAAGGTTCAATGTCGGTACGGTAAATGCTGTAACGGTTGCACATGATCGGCTTCCGGTAGTACACCGCCTCCAGAAACGCGTTCCCGAAGCCTTCGTAAGTGGAGGCGTACGTGACGAAGTCCGCTTGGTGATACGCATCCGCGATGGTGAAGCGGTGCTTGCCGTCGAGGGTGGTTTCCCTTTCGTTGGCAATCCAAGGCGCGGCCAAGATGACTTCGACGCCCATCAGCTTGGCATACATCAGGACACGCTCAGCGTAGCGTTCCCCTTCGTCCCCCGAGGTATGCGTGATTACGAGCTTGACGTGGGGATCCTCCAGGCGCCGGACCAACTCGAGGGAGTGTTCAATCCCCTTGCGTTGCACAATCCGGGTCGGTTGCAGGACCAAGATATCCTTCGCGGTCAGACCGAGCGCGGCACGGAATTCCCGGCTGTAATTGTCCGGGGGTTCGGGAGCATGCTCGAAGTCCATGATATTCGGAATCATCCGGCAGTGCAGGCCCGTCCGTCGGCTGAACTCCTGGGCCGCCTGAGAATTGATGGCCACATGCTGGATCTGGGTGAGCGGCGGTGGAAACGCAGCCCGGAGGTAATCGTCCACGGCGTTGACCAGGAACCGTTCTCGTTCCCAGAAGAAATCGTGATGATGGGCGATGCAGGCAATGCCGGCCTCCATGACCGTCTCCACGATCGCCAAGCCGAGTGGCAGGTTCATCGGGATCGTCACACAGTTTTCGGCGATGAGCAGGTCCAAATCGAATCGTTTGATCGCGGTGTGAAGTTTCTCCTTGATGACCCACCGCATCTCGTGGATTTCGGCCGTCACATCGGGATTTCGGTGGGTCGGACCGAAGCACAGGCGGTTGATCCATTCGATGGTAGGATGCTTGAAATGGGCTTCCGGGATGACCATGGATCGTTCCGGGTCGAAGTCGCATTGCCCGGCGATGTAGGAGCACGTATGGCCCATCCCCTCGAGAATCTCGGCCCACTTGCGGATCTCCAAAGTGACCCCGTCGGTGCCACCGATCCTGGTTGAGACGAAACCGATCCGCCTGGAATCGCGTAACGAAGTGCCGCTCATAGTCTGGTCCCTCCGTGATCGTACGCTGTTCTTCACCATTCTAACCAGACGACCTGGCACGGTTCGAGGAAGATTTTGCCGTCGGCAACGGACATGTTGGCGCCGGTCAAGAGGTCCCTTGGCACCGGCAGGTCGCGCCCGGCGTCCAGGCACACCGTCTTGGAAACAACGCTCACATTGGCCATTACCAGGATCTGATGTCGCCGGTCGAGCGAGGTTCGGAGGAATCCGATGAGCGCCGGATCGTCGAACCGCCGCACCTGCTGTTCCGCATCCGGATGAAATGCGGGCTGGGCGATCCGCTTGGTCAGCAGGTCTCGATAGGCGTTGAACACTTGGGCCGACACCGAGTTCGGATCGGCAAGAATTCGGCCGAGTTCGTCGGCCGCGTATTTCCGGCGGTTGATCGAACGGGCACGCCCTGTCGCCGTGACGGCTCCGGAGTCGTTGGCTGTGCCGATCAAGCTGTGAAAGTAGACCGCGGGGATTCCCCGCAGGGCCAACATGATGGCCTGGGACGCAAGAAACCGGCGCACGTGCCACTGCGGGTCTGCATCCGCGGGATTCCGCAAGGCATCGAAATAGGTGGTGTTCAGCTCGTAGGGCGCATCCTCGCCGTTGGCAAGGCGTCTTGTGCTCACCAACCCGCCGCGTTGACGCACGGCGTCGACGAGCCGCGCGATCCGCTCGCCGGGCAACAAACCTTCGAGCGGACGAACGCCGATGCCATCGTGGGACGCCGTGAAATTGAGATACGTGGTCCCCGGGCGTGCCGGTTCCAACCGCTCGAGCCAGTCGCACAAGACCGTCGCGTCTTCGCTGACAAACGCCTCCAGGAGTAACGGCGGCAGGCTGAACTGGTAGACCAGATGGGCCTCGTCTCCGTCGCCGAAATAACTGACGTTCTCGGCATGCGGCACATTCGTCTCGGTGATCAGCAGCGTGCCGGGCGCGACTGCGTCGACCAGGTCGCGAAGCAGCTTCACCACCACGTGCGTCGGTCGGAGATGGATGCACGAGGTTCCCAGTTCCTTCCAGAGATACGCGATGGCGTCGACTCGAATGAGACGGGCGCCGCGTTGCAGGTAGAGCAGCAAGACCCCGATCATTTCCAGCAACACGTCGGGGTTGTGGTAGTCCAGGTCGACTTGATCCGCACTGAAGGTCATCCACACGTGGCGCACGCCTCGATCGGTGGGGACGGAAGTCAGCAGCGGCGAGCTCCTGGGTCGAACCACGCGAGAAAGGTCCGCCCCCGGATCGACTTCGAGGAAGAAGCGGTCATACGGCGGTTCTCCTTTCACATAATTCTGAAACCACAGGCTACTGACGGACACGTGATTGATGACCAGGTCGAACATCAGTCCGAAATGGTGACCGAGTTCACTGATATCGTTCCAGGTTCCCAGCTCCGGATCCACGGCCCGATAGTCGATGACCGCGAAGCCATCGTCCGACGAACTGGGGAAAAACGGCAGCAAATGGACCTGGCGTACGGAGCGCGGGAGGTCGTAAGCGGTAAGGAAGTCGAGCAGGGTTTGCAGGTGGGGGCGGCCGGGTGCTTGCACCTGATCCCCGTAGCAGACAAGCAGCACGTCGCGTTGATCCCAGTCGGCTGTGTGTCGCGGGCCAGGCGACGGATGATGCGACACCAGGGTCAACAGTCGCGCCAAGCACGCATCAGCCTGGTCGCCATACAATTCGGCCAACCGTCCCCGCAGCCGAGCGATCTGGTGCTGGTTGAGGGTCATGAACTCAAGCTCCCTTCAGGCAACGCGGCAGCATCGACAGGTCCGTGATCACGAGGTCGGGAACGACGTGAGCCACGCGCGGGTCTCCCAGCCGTGGCCGAAAGCTGCGGGTATCTCCCGCAAAGAGCGCGGTCCGAAAGCCGACGCGTTGGGCGGAGCACATGTCGTTAAGTACGTCGTTGCCGACGTACAAGACTTCGGATGCCGCCACGCCGCTCCGGCTCAAGCCGGCGCGGGCCTGTTCGAACAGCCAGAGATCGGGTTTTGCGCGGCCGTAACGATATGAGTACCACTGCAATCCCGCATGGAATCCCAGTTCTTCCAATGTCCGCCCGAGCAATGCGGGGAAGATCTCCGGCGTGAAGAACTGGGCATTGGTCACGAGGCCCAGTTGCATGCTCCGGTCGCGAAGCTGGTCGAGACAGTCAACGAGACCAGGCATGGGCCAAACCGGGTTGACGCGGACTTCGTACTCCAGGGCCAGTCGGCAAACGTCGATCCGTTCCGCCGCCGGGGGAAGCAGACCGCTGGCGATCAGCCGCGCGATGGTGTGCTTCCACACGTCCACGATCTCGACCTCCGGATACGCGATCCCGGCCGCACGCGCCCGCTCATGGAACTCCTGAATGGTCTGGACCAGGGCCGCTGCCGCCGCAGTGGCGGGGACGGGGATGTCGCCGGCGATGGTCGCGGCGGCGAAGGCCGCGCGAACGGCCTCCGCCCGAGCCACCAAGTCGGTCCTTTTGAGTTCGCCGCTGGCGCTGATGAGCAGGGTGCCGTAGACGTCGAACAACACGGCGCGGAGCCCAGCCAGCGGTCGAAGAACCGGGGTCGCGCCGGTGGGCAGAGGGTCCCGCGGCCGGCATTGCGCCCGAATGATGTCGCGAGGGGAAACCGTCATGGCAGCACCCGAATGGGACAGAATCGTTCCAGATGGAGAAACGTGTTCAGTACCTGGCGAGGCTGGGTCAGCGACGTGAGCCGGTCGCTCCGGGGGGAGCCGGCGATGGCCCGATACAAGTCCCGCAAGCGAGGGCCGAAGGCGTCCAACGCATAAGCGCGGCGAACCGCCTCCGCATTCTGCCGGATATCCTCCGCCGACGAGGCCGCCGAGAGATTCAGGGAGTGTTCCATCCACGGATTGAGGTCGAGCATTCGCCGCCTCGCGTTCTCGTCGTCACGAACGCGGCCGATCACGCGGCTTTGCAGCGCGGGATCGAGCATGGCGAAGTCCACCGTTCCGTCGCTGACCAACTCCTTGACTTGGGCCGCAACCGTGGCCGAATCCGCGGCGCTGTGACCGAAGGATTGAAGACACGAGGCGTACAGACTCGTCAGCGTCTCGGAAAACGTTCTTCGATTGACCCACTCCAGGGGCACACTCAGCCTCGGTCGCAGACAGTTGAGTCGCATGCCGGCCGCCACGAAGTCCGCGCTGATCTCGGGCAAGTCACGTCCGACAAGCGGTCGCCCCGCCAGCCAGGACTCCAGGAACACCATCCCGAATCCCTCCGCGACGCTCGTGGTCAGAATCAGGTCGGCGGCCGCCAGCAGGTCCGCGAGTGTCAACCCCGGCAAGGTCCCCAACTCGAAGTGACATGGCAGCCGCAACTCCCCAGCGAGCCGCTTCCACCGGAGGTAACTCGTCTGTTCGACAGGATTGATCGGCGGCAAGGTAAAGCCGAAGTGCCAGTTCCCGTCGCTCAACGCCGACCAGAGCAACGCCTCCCCCAGGTTCTTACGCCG
This sequence comes from Isosphaeraceae bacterium, assembly GCA_049579985.1. GTDB lineage: Bacteria > Planctomycetota > Planctomycetia > Isosphaerales > Isosphaeraceae > Aquisphaera. Next base: position 11,947 of record JBAUOX010000980.1, read on the forward strand.
GATGCCACGCACGGGGTACAGCACAAACGGACTATCCACGGGCACGCCGGACGCCTGTGCCAGTCGGACGCGGGCGTCGGCTCGCGCGGTGAGAGTGCCCAGCTCGGGCACGGGGTTCGGCAACAGGTGCAGACGCGCCAGGGGCACCCCCGCGTCCCGCAAGATGGACCAGTCCCGCCGGTTCAGTGTCGCGTAATGAATGTGTTCCGCCTGAGGATAAAGGACCGACGCCAAGTCGTCCGTGCCATCGGTGGCCATCGTCGCCAGCGCCGCGGTCATCCGGGCATAGAGTTCGTGCCGGTAGTCTTCCGCAAAGTCGTGAATCTGCAGGAGCAAGCGAAAACCGTCGCAAGCCAGGATTCGGATGGCGCCTGGCAGCGACAGGTTCTTGCCCAACGAGTGGTTGTGCACGTGGAGGATTGTGTCGTCGGCCGAGTAACCGCGACCGCGCAGCCCTTCTCGGATTTGACGAGCAAGTTCGCCGGGAGACGCTACTGGGTCGCGGTCATAGTCGATGGCGGGGATCTCGATCATGTCCAGGCGGATCGATCCCAGTTGGTCGGGCAACTGCTCTGGCCAATCGACACGGCAACCACTCGACACGAGAACAACTCGCCAGGGGCGTTCCGACTGGAGAGCCAGGTCGAGGGCGCGCAACTGGTTGATGATGACTTGCGTCACGCCGCCGCGGTTCAAGTGGTAATGAACGATCGCAAGCTGCGTGGTCCGGCCGTCGCGACAGTCCAGCCGGTCCACTGCGGTTTGTTCACTTGGCCTCCGACTCACGACGACCATCGGGTGCTCTCCTCATTAGTACGTCATCCGGAGCGAGTCCGATCAGGAGCATGGTCCGCTCGGTCCCGTCCCCCGATGCGGCGATCGGCCCGGTCTGGCGGAGCCAGGCGACCGCATCGGCCAGCGACTCGCGGAGCGGGCGTGAGGCCAGGCCGAGCACGGCCAGGCTTTGTGTCGGGTCGAAGTGCATCGTCCTGCGGGTCAGGCGGACGCCGGTCACGGTCGCCCTCGGAGTCCGGCCGATCACGTGGTCGGCCCAGAACTCGCTCCCGCAGGCGACGGCCAGCCCCAGAGCATCAGGGACGCGCCGACGCGGCACGGGGACACCGGTCAACTCGGAGAGAATCCCGAGCAGGCCGACGGTAAACGACCGCTCCAGCCGTTTGTTCAGGCCGCAACACGGTACGATCCAGCGTTCCCCGGGGTCGGACTGGCTCTTCCGTGTCATGGTGGTTGAAAGCACTCGTCGGGCTGTAGGTGTCTGTCGATCCAGGAGTCTGTCTGCGTATCTCCATCCGAGTTCTACCCGCGAGCGATCAATCTGTACAGATTGACTCGATTCGAGCACAATGATTGTCCCACACTTTCGTTACGCCTTGGTGCGCTACTCAGGAGCCAGATCATGGACGATCGTCGCAAGAACTACCGCGCCTGGGGCGCCCTGCAGAACTGCCAAGAGCCGGTCTCGCCGCGAGACGCCCTGCCCGAAGACGACCTGGCGTTCTTCCTGCTGGATCTCATCCCGCAGATGGATCTCACGCTCTTCCACCAGTATTACGCCCAGGAGCCGCGCGGCCAACTGTCTTTCGACGTGACCATGATGGTGATGCTCCTGGTCTACGCCTACTCCGTAGGCGTCCGCTCCAGCCATAAGATCGCGGCCGCCTGCGAACGCAATCTGGCTTTTCGAGCCAGAGGAGCTAGAGAGGACAAGCATTGCGAGTGATAGCCGACCGGGAGGCAAACCGTCTTGACCACCCTGGAGCAGAAGATCGTCGAGTTGAACGACTGAGCATGCCGTCGAAGTGTTCCCTCGCTCACGATCCTTCGTCCGGGTTGGACCTCCTGCCTCTTCCGCGGCATGCATCTCTCTCCGGGCGATTCTCGAGCACCAGAGATGATGTGATCGGGCAAGTTGAACCGGCTTGTGGCGAAAGACTCGGCGAGTTGCAGACCCTTCGGCATGTGCGGGCATGACTCATGCTGGATGGAAGATCCCCATATTCCGGATACTCTGGAGACACTCATCGAGTTGCAGCCCCTGGAAGACCTCCTCCCACTTGTCCGTATGCCGCATGTAAGCGAGATGGAAAACGCTGCCTCCGGCGTATGTGATCCGGGCAAACCGCGACTCAAAGCTGGGCGAGATGGCGTTCGGGCCGGGGCAGGCATAAGTGCCAACGAAGTATAAGTGAGACCCGTGCCACTTGATCGAGATGTCCGTCAGGTAGTTCCATCGGGTGTCCTCGGGCGGGGGCGTGATGAAGGTCGGTTTCAGGAAGCTCTCGACCAGTTCATTCGCCTTTGTCGTGAGTTCGACCCTCAATGCGTCCGGCACTTGGGGAGACGCTGTTTTCTTTGGAGCCCAGCCCCAAGTCTGCTTTGGCTTCTTCTTGGACATCGCTTTGTTCTCCTCACGAATCAACCACATGATAAGGCTCGGCACGGCGCTGATCACGATGCACGTCACGATCGGGAAGTAGAACCGGCTGTTTTCCCTCTCGATCACGATATTGCCGGGGAGCCGCCCCAACCTCGGCAGATTCGGAGCGAGCACCCAGATCAGCCCGACCCCGGCGAGGACCAGTCCAACGATCACCAGCGTCCCACCAAAAGAGGTTCGCTGGTTGTGGGGATTCGGTCGGCGTGGAGACACTCCGGTCGAGGCACGACTTCTGGTCCCAGGATACCGTTCCTTTGACCCAGCCAACAGAGCCGGGGACAAGCAAGGTGATGGGGTAGGATAATCCGTTGGCTCGATGACCGATGCACCCAACCCCATGCCCATGAACGATCACGCCCGCGGAACCGCCGACCATGCGACCCCCACGGCAG
>JBAUOX010000981.1:0-6442 GCA_049579985.1 Isosphaeraceae bacterium
CCATCGGGAAGCTCCTTCTTCCAGCACGAGACGCATTGTAACACGTGATGGAATAAGGGCTTTCCGTTTTTCATGCTAGACCAACTTCCTTTAAGTTGAGCGTATGGGGTTGGACATCTGTTGTCCAACCCCACGCTTGCGTTTCCGCTTATCCTTGACGGCGAAGTAACTACGCAACCAATCGACCAGACGCTTGCCGACAGCATACTGCGGGATAGCATGCTTGTTATCGCTATGGCGACGGTTATCCGACCGTCCAACGACCCGCCCAGCGCAGACGAACCATCCCTGGCTGGTCAGCTCCGCCAGTCCTCGCTGAATGGTCTTCGAGCAGCTCCCAAGCTCTTTAGACAATGTTTCATGGCTCGTATAACACATGCCCTGTCCGTAACTGGCGTGACTCACCAAGTGCCTGGCCAGAGGCTTCAACCTCATGAACATCTCATCAACGGGAATTGCATCGATTCCATCCATGATGTCGAACTTCCGGGCCGATTCCTCCGGAGTCAACCGGGCGACAACCTGCCCGTTCACTGATGGTGCGTTCGTGCCGTTCATGAGAGTCTGGCCCTTTCCATGGCTTCCTTGGCCTCTTCATGAACCAGCTTATTAAACGCCGACATCATCGCGGCTTCCTTGCTTGGATGATAGAGCGTTCCGAACTCACCGTCGAAGCAACATCGCCACTGCTCACATCCACACTGGCAGAGAAACACCGTGATGTGATGGCCCCGGACCTTGAGCCAGAACGCCCCCTTGGCCGAGTTCCGCCAGCGCCGCTTGAGCCAGCGTGAACGAGCCCCGCTAATCTTTCGCAGCCGGTCCTCGTTCTTGCGGGGATTCACGTAGTCTTGCGTCAAGTGCTCGGCGCATATCCGCCCGACGTCGAGCTGATCCGGCCAGCCGGCATGAGCGATCGTATGCACGAAACGAATTGGATGGTGATTACAGACCTGGCAGGTTTCGTAATCGACCTCATCCGCGGGCGACTCATCAGGATTCAGATCCACGACGCGGATGCACACCCAACCACGATGTGGAAATCCTGATGCTTTCCAGAGGTTGCCGCCTTGAAATTCGGGGGTGGAGGGAGTATTCTCTTCCATTGGATGCTCTTTCTCTCCGTGCGGGAGGAAAAGGGGTTCATTTGGTGCCTCGCCTTGCTCTATGGGGCTGGTGCCTGCTTCCGCTGCTTCCACCTGTTTGTTACTGCGATTCAAGCCCCGGACCGAGACGTTGCTCCCCTCGGTCCGGGGTGTTTTTTTCCCTTCCATCATCGCATATCATCAATCGTTTTGTCGATGTGCATGAGATACAACGCATGTCTTGTTGCATAACTCCGCCAGTCCGGGGAACGCTCCCCGGGCCTGGCGATCGGTAAGAACGGGACGATGTGTCAGGCGCCGGCGGCTTCAACCGGCTTCATCCCGAGTTTTCGGAGTGCGGCGGCGTTCGCCTTGGCCCGTGCTTTCGCGGTCCGCTGGGTCTTGATAACGCCTTGCTTCGCCCGCCAGCCCTCCGTCTGCCGGACTTCGGCAATGCCTTCATAGAACCGGCCAACTGCCTCGATCGAGGTTGCCCGCCGGCCGCCTACCAGAACGGTCTCTAGGCGGACGCCTCGGACGCCATGGTTCGCCCAGTTCTCGAGCGTGCACTGAGAAATCGGCGTGCCATGCCGTCCGGGGAATTTCTCGGGAAATTGCGTCAGGATGTGGCGGAGGGAAATGGGGTTTTCTACGCTGATATCGATCATGAAGAGACTCCGCGATGTAAGCGTTGTTTGTTCTACATCCCTAGTCTCTCATGGTCCTAAAACACGTCAAGCGTTTACAGATCTGTAAACGCTCTCATGTTGGCTAATATTTACCACAAGAACGCCGTAAACGCCGTAAAGCAGAGGACTTAGACATAAGCGAACAAATAAATACCGCGATGAACTTTCTTCCGGACTTGCCTCTTCAGCACGTCCGCAGCGCGCGAAAACGCCCTGCCCAAGGACGAATCCGCTGAGCAGGGCGTGGTGGGTTCGGTAGCGACGGGACGGTATCAACCGACTTCGGCCGCGATCTTGACGGCCGCCGCGATGTTCCGCTCGGCATAGATTTCCGTTGTGTTCACGCTGCTATGCCCCAGGATGATCTGGGCGGCCTCGAGGTTGTGGAGCTTGCGGATGTTACTGGCGCCCGCATGCCGGAGCTGATTGGGAGACCACGGCTCGATTCCGGCTCTCCGGCAAGCCCGTGTGATCGCCGCCGCATAGCACCTTGCACTGACCTTCTGCCCCCTGGCATTGCGGAATAACGGCACTCCCTCGAACGTCAGGAACGGCTTCAGGACCGCCTGGCATCGCGGCCCGACCGGGATGATCCTGGTCTTGCCCTCATGGTGCATGGTCTTGAACGAGCGCGGCCGATAGAGCCAGATCGCTCCCGATCGGTCGATTTGATCCAGGCTCATGTCCACCAGCTCTCCCGGACGGCAAGCCAAAAGAAGTTGAGCGCGGACCATGCTGGCGAATGGCTCATCCAGGTGCGGAATCGTCGCCTCGAGATCTGCGTCCGAGACGGGCTCGACCGGATCGGTCTCCCGGGCCTCGGTCCGCCCCTTGGGAAGAGTGCCGACGGTCTCCAGGGAGCTGATGATCGCCGTCGCCACGTTGTTCTCGATGTAGGCGGACGGTATCAGCTTGTGTTTGATACCATGCTTGAAAATCGCGATGATGATCGCGGAGTAGCGATTGACGCTCCCCCTGCACAAACCATCGGCGATCAGCTTCCGCTGACAGGCCATGAGCTTGAGCGAGTCGAACTCCCGGGCCGCAAGATCGGGAAAGCATTCGCACAGGCACCGGATCGCCCGCGTGCAGTTCAAGACCTGGCTGGTCGGCTTGCCGTTCTTGCGATAGTAGCCGTCCGCCCATTCCTTGAACGACACGCACAGCTCGGCGACGGTCAGGTCGGGAGGCGACTCCGGCTTGACATAGACCCGCCCGGATCGCCACTCCGCAATGGTCCGCTGATAGGCAACTTGGGATTCAGGCGAGTCGAACTTGCCGAGGTAGACATCCCGGGGCTTGCCGGATGCATCCTTGATGGTAACGACCGCTTGACCGCTCCCACGATGGAGACGGTAGGACGGGACGCGCGTCGATGTGGTACGCTTCTTCGCAGCCATTGTGATCCCCTTTCGATCATGATGGTCAGAGTAGCCGACCGGGCCCCCACCCGGCCGGCTACTTGCATTCTATCCATGATACTACCGAAAAAACAAGCCAGTTTACCGTTTTTCGGTTCTGCCATTTTCTCTTTGCCACGCAACGACTTAGCGGCGGGATCGTTAATGCGGCATGGCATGTCTTGGCCACGCACTCTTGACTGGGACAGATAGGAGAAATGGGTCCCCGGGGTCGTCTTGGTCATGAGTACGTGTTTAGCGTGTTGCCGACGGCACCGCAGGGAGATGCTCCGCGAATCGATCGAGGCCATTCGCCAGCAGGCCCGACAAGTTCTGCCCGTTCCTGCGGCGAGTCTGACGGACGGACCGACCGACTCGCCGGCCTCGCGCGGACCAGAGTAAATCCATGCACGCTGAAGTCGCTGATTCAACCGTCGCCGCCCGCAAATCCCGCAATTTATGAGAAATCCGCAAGCTGCCGAGGAAAATCGAGCAAACCATTCGTTGACTCGATGCTAGGCCTGAGCTAGTATAAGCATAGATGATCCAGGATGGAGCAAATTCCCGGACGCGCCTTCGTCGATGAGGACGGCTCATCCGCTCGCCGGCTCTAGCGATGTGACACCGCCTCATTTGTGTGACTGGTTCCTGAGTATCTTGGACATCGTCTGCACACACGGAATCGCGCCGCCTCTCCCTTGCTCAGTCATTTCCTGGTCTTCCTAACCTGTCTCAACTCGTACCAGGGAGACCCCGTCCGATGCACCCAATGCCGATCCTCCGAGGGGACATTTCGACCCGGTTGCTGGCGATTGTGATGATGCTGGGAGCTTGCATCCCGGCTCGATCGAACGAGCCGGAGCCGAAGACGTACTGGGACGTCAAGGATCTCCGTCCCGGGATGAAGGGCGTGGGCAAGACGGTGATGGTGGGCACCAAGCTCGAGGAATTCGGCGCCGAGGTGCTGGGGGTGATGCGTGACGTGAGTCCGGGGCGCGACATGGTTCTCTGCCGGCTGACCGGGTGCAACCTGGAGCATGCGGGCATCATCCAGGGCATGAGCGGCAGCCCGATCTACATCGACGGGAAGCTGTTGGGCGCTGTCGCATTCGCCTGGGAGTTCGCCAAGGACCCGATCGCCGGCGTGACCCCGTTTCAGCAGATGGTGCAATACGTGCGGGCCAACGACCGACGGATTGCGGCCGAGTCACGTGACCTCCTTCCTGACAAGGGCATCCCCGCCGCGCGAATGTCAATCTTGCCGGAAATTGACGGGCTTGCCCTCGACGAACGAAAGTCCGAAGCAGAACTTGCTCCGCTGCGAGTCTCTGGTGGCGCGATGGCCGGGATGACGCCGATCGTGACGCCGCTGGCGGCGTCGGGGTTCAGTCCTCGCGCCTTGTCGGTGCTGGAGACCCAGTTGCGGCCGCTCGGCATGGCCCCGATGGCTGGAGGTCTCGCTCCCGAGCACGTGATCCGCGAGCAAGCGGGATCTCCGCTGGTCGCGGGCGCACCGCTGTCGATCGCCATGGTGATGGGCGATTTTGATCTCTCGGGGATTGGCACGGTCACGCACGTGGAGGGGAATCGGGTTTACGGCTTCGGGCACCCGATGTTCAGTCTCGGCTCCTGCGACATGCCGATGATGACCGGCTTCATTCACACCGTCTATCCCCGCGCCAGCGTCAGCATGAAGATGGGCTCTCCGCTCCGGGTCGTGGGCGTCATCGACACCGACGTCAGCACGGGCGTTGCCGGCCGGATCGGGCCCAAGCCCGACATGCTGCCGGTGAGCGTGCGCGTCAAGACCGGCCGCTATGCCGATTCCCGGCTCTACAAGGTCCAGATGATCCGCGAGCCCGTATTGTTGCCGTCGCTCTTGATGTCGGTGCTCACCAGTGCCATCGACACCGAGGGCAACCTGCCGGAGGAGCTCACCGCCCGCTTGAGCGCGACGTTCCAGCTCAGGGGCTACGCGCCGATCACGTTGAGCGACACGTTCAGCGGACCGCGCTACACCGGGCAGACGGGGGCGGCGGCCTTGTTCAGCCCGCTGGCCTCGATTGCCAATCTCCTGGTTCGCAACCCCATGGCCCCGGTGCGGATCGAGGCCATCGACTGCGAGGTCGAGATCGAGCCCGGGCGGAAGGTCGCGGTGATCGAGTCGGTCCGGCTGCTCTCCGACACGATCGAGCCGGGCAAGGAGCTGAAGGCGTTCGTGACGCTGAAGCCGTACAAGGGCGATCGCGAGACGGTCGAAATGCTGATGGCAATCCCTGACGACTTTCCCGAGGGCGCCTACGAGGTCGTCTTCAACGACGTGGCGGCCAGCCTCCGCCGTCGCTTCAGGAACGATCCGCCGCTGGCCGAACCGCGCGACCTGGCCGGCTTCATGAAGACCATCCGGATGCAGACCGAGCCCAAGCGAACCGCCATCTACGTCCACGTACCCACTCCCGAACGGGGCCTGGCCGTGCAAGGGCAAGAGCTGCCCAACCTGCCGGGCAGCGTCAGGGCCGCCTTCGCCTCCAAGAAGGAGTCTCCGGCCCAGCCGATTCGGTCGGACCTGATCACCGTCGGCCAGACCTCATGGGTCGTCGAGGGCTCACAGACCCTGCGGTTCACGGTGGCCAAGGATGCCGGAATCTCGCTATCGTTGCAGTGATGGGCCGTTGCCCAGCTCAACGAGAGACGAGGACGACATGGAACATCGAGTGCGGACGGAGCGGTGTGCCGGAGTGGGTCGTGCCCGGTGGCCGGGCATCTGGGTGATGACGGCAACGCTGGTGGGTGCGGTCTCCGCCTGGGCCAAGCTCGAAACCTGGCGTCAGGAGGGGGCCGCGGCGTTCTCCAAGCATCACCGCGAGCGCGTGGTGATCTCGGACCAGGGGCACGCCCGCTTGGGGCAGGCCCTGCTGCCGACCGGGCCGCTGGCCGCCGAGCGGGTGTGGGACCTTGCCCGCGCCAGTGATGGCACGGTCTTCGCGGCCACCGGCGACGCCGGCAAGGTCTTTCGCCAGTCCACCAAGGAGGGAGCCGCCTGGACAGTGGCGCTCGCCGCGGCCGACACCCAGGCGCTCGCCCTGGCCGCCACGCCCGATGGGAAGGTTTATGTCGGCACGGGGCCCGGCGGCCAGGTGATCGAAGTCACCGATCCCCAGCATCCAGCCTCCCGTCCCGATCCCAAGGTGCAGTACATCTGGGACCTCGCCGCCGACGCGCAGGGCAACCTGTTCGCGGCGACCGGACCGGCCGGCCAGCTCTGGAA
>JBAUOX010000982.1:0-10436 GCA_049579985.1 Isosphaeraceae bacterium
CGCATGTCCAGCGCATCTTCGGTACTTCCAAGCGATCTGGTTTCCGTCGAGGTTGCGGCTCAGCAAGTTGGCGCCCACCCTCAGACCTCGTTGACCAGGTGCACGTTTCCGGTGCTTTATCCGGTGCCTGCACCGGAAAGGGGTCCCAGATGGCAAACCCACGCCCAACGCCGAAACCTGGGAACCTCGGTCCGCAGACCTCGTTAACCAGGTGCACGTTTCCGGTGCTTTATCCGGTGCTTGCACCGGAAAGGGGCCCCGAATGGCAAACCCACGCCCGACGCCGAAACCTGGGCCGGGTTCTAAGCCCTCAGAGATACAACCCGGCCAATCCGGAATCAATACAAAGTTCATTGCTGCTTGAGGTTGAATCGTCCGTGCTCGAGCCTGCGGGTCGAAAAGAAGCCAATTCAGAGAGGCAGTAACGGCTGGCCCCCTTGGCGATCAACGCGTTGCGGGTATTCCGCGGGTGGCCACATAATGGTTTGGACCGGCCAGCGGAGTGAGTGTGTGCGTTCACTTTGCAGGGTTCCTGTATGGCCTCTGTCGTGGGTGGTGAGCTGATGCAATTCCCTCTGATCTCAGCGAAGGCCTCGAGATTCACCGAGAGCGTGATCCGGGGTATGTCGATCGAGGCACTGAAGTATGACGCGGTCAACCTGGCGCAGGGGATGCCCGATTTCCCCGCTCCCCAGGTACTCAAGGACGCCGCTTGTCGCGCGATCCAGGACGACGTCAACCAGTATGCGATCACCTGGGGAGCGCGAAATCTGAGGCAAGCCATCGCCGAGCACGCCGCCTGGCACCTGGGGCTCACGGTCGATCCGGAGACCGAGATCACGGTCACCTGCGGCAGCACCGAGGCGATGCTGGTGGTCCTGCTCTCGCTGATCAACCCCGGCGATGAGGTGATCCTGTCGCAGCCGTTTTACGAGAACTACTGGCCCGACTGCGTTCTGGCCGGCGCGAGCCCACGGTTCGTGCCGGTGCGGCCGCCGCACTGGAGATTCGACCCCGAGGAGCTGGCCTCGGCGTTCAACGACCGGACCAAGGCGATCGTGCTATGCAACCCCAACAACCCCACCGGCGCGGTCTTCACACGCGATGACCTGGAGGCGATCGCCGCGCTCTGCCGCAAGTGGAATGTCATCGCCATCACCGACGAGATCTACGAGCACATCGTCTACGACGGCAGGCCCCACGCTTCCATCGCCGCTCTGGATGGGATGTACGAGCGGTCGGTCACAATCAGCGGGATGTCCAAGACCTACGCCGTGACCGGCTGGCGAATCGGCACGATCACCGCTCCTTATCCCCTGACGAGGACGTTTCGACAGATCCACGACTTCGTGTCGATCGGTGCCGCGGCGCCGCTTCAGGAGGCCGGTGCCGTGGCTTATCGCCTGCCCCGCGACTATTTCGCCCGGCTTGCCGCCGAGTACCAGGCCCGGCGGGACCGCCTGTGCCGGGTGCTCTGGGACGTCGGCTTCCAGTTCGATCCACCCGAGGGGGCCTACTACATCATGGCGGGCATTGACGCCTTCGGGGCCGACGACGATGTGGCGTTCGCCCGGCACCTGGTCCGGGACGTGGGCGTGGCCACGGTCCCCGGTTCCAGCTTCTTCCAGGACAAGGCCCTGGGACGACCGTACGTCCGCTTCTGCTTCTGCAAGCGAAGCGAGACACTCGACGCCGCCGCGGAACGATTGCGAACACTCACGGTCATTGTTTGAGGCCCCAAGATCGAGCACAGAGAAGCGTGGCCCAGGTCTGGCTTACATCGATCTGACGGCGCTCCGACTGCCTCTCTCAAGTCTCTTCCAAATACAGCTTTCCCCGATCGTGGACGTGAGGGTAGGGCTCGAGGTGCACGAGGACATCACGGAGGTTCGCGAACCGATTGAGCAGCTCATCCTTGACAAGATGACTGATGCGATGGCCCTCATCGACGGTTTGATCAGCGCGGACCTGGATGTGGATATCGACGAGATATTCCAGGCCTGACTTGCGGACCCAGAGCTTGTCGATCCGCTTGACCCCCGGAACCGCGGCGGCCGTCCCGCGGATCTGGTCCACGAATGCGCCGGCGGCCTGGGCGTCCATCAGCTCCTGTGCGCTTGACCAGAGTAGCCGCGTCCCCGAGGTGACGATCACAGCCACGACGACCAGGGCGGCGATTTCATCGATCGCCAAGAACCGCGGTCCGCCCATGCGCACGAGCAAGAGCCCGACCAGAACAGCCAGGGCGCTGAAGGCGTCGGCCCGGTGGTCCCAGGCGTTCGCAATGATCGCGCTTGATCCGGCCCGACGGCCCAGCCGGATCTTGTACTGGTAAAGCGCTTCCTTGATCACGACGTTGGACCCGGCAATGGCCAGCGTCCAGACGGGCGGAACCTCGTGCGCGTGCGGAGGGAATCCCTGAAGGGCGCCCCAGCCCACCAGCAGCGCCGAGACGATGACCAGGACCGCGACGTTGGAGCCGGCAATGGCCTCGGCCCGCGTGTGACCGTAGGGGTGCTCGGCATCGGCCGGCTTCTGGGCCACGCGAAATGCCAGCAGCACCGCGACCGAGGTGAAGACGTCTCCCAACGAGTTGACCGCGTCGGAGATCAGGGCGTACGACCGACCCACCAGCCCGCCGGCCAGCTTGGCACATCCCAGGAGCAGGTTGACCACGAGGCCCAGCCAGGTCGCTTGCACGGCCTCGTGATACAGGTGGTACTTCCCGGGCCGGTCGCGGGTCATGCGGCATTTTCTCCAGGAATCGACCACCTATGGTTCCATCAAGCGAGAACACCTGGACCGCCACGAGTCGTCCTTGGCCGGTGCGAGGAGCTCGGCGAGTTAGCTCGTGATCCCCTTGGTCAGGTGCATGAAGGCGGTCTCGAGGTTGATCTCATCTTCCTTGAAGAGGGTCAGCTCGAAGCCCTGATTGATCAGCCGGCTCGCGAGGAAGCCGTACTCGTGAACGCCCTCGTTGAGCTTGACCACCAGGACCCCGTTCTTGTCCTGAACGCTCTCGACCTCGGGCTGGTTCTCGAGAGTGTTGGCGGCGGCGGTCATCCGGTTCGAAACGGCGATGTTCAGGACGATGTCGCTGCGGACCTGCTTCATCACGTCGGTGACCGCGCCGTTGACCAGCAGTTGCCCTTGCTCGATGATCCCGATCTTGTTGCAGATGTCGGCCAGCTCGGGAAGGATGTGGCTGGAGACGAGGATGGTCTTGCCCATGGATCGCAACTCCTTGAGCAGGGCCCGCATCTCGATCCGGGCTCGGGGGTCGAGCCCGGAGGCGGGCTCGTCCAGGAGCAGCACCTGGGGATCGTGGAGCAACGTCCGGGCCAGGCCCAGCCGCTGGGTCATGCCGCGAGACAGGCTGGTGACCAGGGCATCGCGCTTGTAGGTCAGGTCAACCAGCTCGAGCACCTCCTCGCAGATCTTCCGCCGGGCGGGCCCCTTGATCCGGTACGCCGAGGCGAAGAACTCGAGATACTCGATCACCTTCATGTCGTCATACACACCGAAGAAGTCAGGCATGTAGCCGATGACCCGGCGAATCTCCTTGGACCCGGTGTAGATCGAGTAGCCGCAGACCGAGGCCTCTCCCCAGCTCGGGTTGAGCAAGGTGGCGAGGATCCGCATCGTCGTGGTCTTCCCCGCTCCGTTGGGACCGATGAAACCGTAGACATCACCCTGCTGAAGCTTCAAGTTAAGCCGGTTCAGGGCGTACAGCTCGCCGTACATCTTGGTCAGGTCGTTGGTCTCGATCATCGCGGTGCGCCTTGGTGTCGATCGTGCTGGGAAAGGAGGTAAGGCCAGGGGATGTTCCGCTCTTTACCGCTGTGCGGCAGCGAACCCGCCATCTCCGCCTGATCGCTTGAGTCTGAGAATGATCCGGATCATGGTCGTCTGATCAATCCGGGGAGGGCTTGGAGGGTTATCCAGGACCAGTTGCGCCCCCGGCCGTTTGATCCTGGCCACGAGCATCGGCCGGCCGAGGGCGAGCTGGGCTGAAAGATCCAGGTCGGGGAGGGCCAGGTTGCTGAGCGATTGTTCGGACCCACGGGTCGATTCGCTGCCGTGGAACATGAGCGCCAGAAGCAGGTCGGCCCGGCTGATCTTGAGATTTCGGCTCCTCGGCTGGTCGGAGAGATAAGCGGGGGCCTGGTCCTTGAGAAGATTGGCGAGGTTGCGGTCGCCGGTGAGCTCTGCCTTGACGGTCGCCCCGGGTGCAAGCGTACCCAGCAAGTAGACCTGCTTGCCAAAGGCCAGGATGGCATCTTCCATCGGGAAGCTCTGACGGTTGGTAATCGTGCCGGCCAGGCGGTCGGTGCCGATGGGCCGAAGGTCGGCATCGACCAGCGGGGCTGCCGGTCCAGGCCCAAGCCAGCGGGCCGTGACGGCCTTCGTGCTCCAGATCGGGACGCGCACGTTTTCCAGCCGTTCCAGCAAGCCGGTGGGCTCGTAGGAGGAGCCGCTGGCCACGAAGCTGAAGCGACGGTTAGCGCCCCCCATGGCGCCAAACTGGGCCTCCGGCACGCTGAACCAGCTTGTCATTAGCTCGGTGCCCGCCGGGGGCCGGACCGGCTCGCCCGATGGGCTCGGGCTGGCCAGCGGGGCTACATCATGATCGAGGTTCGGCGGCACGGGAACAAAGCCGATGTTGTAGTCGCGGTTCTGCGGGCTGAACAGGCTCATGAGCGTCCGGCCACGCACCAGTCCCCCGGCCTGATCGACGTCGATCACGTCCACCTTGTTGACCAGTAAGTCGTTCCCTTTGAGACGGTAAGCCGCGAAGTACGCCAGCAAGCTCACGGTCACTACGATCGTCGGGAAGGTGATCCAGGTGAGCTCCATGCGCTTGAGCACCTTCTTGAGAAACAGATAGTCCCCCGGCCCGATCAGCAAGATGTACAGGAAGATGAAGAAGGCCACCCAGCCGAAGGGGATCAGCTTGACTCCGGGAAACTGTTCCAGACCGATCCGCAACTGGCTCGAGAGGTCAGAGACCCCCGAGTGGTAGAACCGTCCCGGCACCCCGACGCGGGTTCCACTCCCCGCTTGCTCGGGTCGGTCGTGGCGCAGGTCCATGGCGCGCGCCCAGAAGAGGCCACGGTCGGGCCAGTCGCCGAAGATCTTCTGTTCGACTCCGACCCCGATCAAAGTGACCCGCCCGAACCCGTGCGGCCCGCGCACGATCAGGGGCAAGTTTCCCATGATGCTGAGAATCTTTCCCCCACGCTCCTCGGCTGCGTCGAGCCTGGTCACCAGCACCGGCGGGGTGCCGGCCGGAGTGATCGGCTTGGTCGAACCGGCGAAGGTGTCGAGCGCCTCGAGCGAGGGAACCTGCTCCTGGCCGGCGGGCTGGGCCGGCAAGATCGGGCCAATGACACTGTCGCGAACCGCTTGCCAGCTCGCCCCCACGGCCACAACCAGGTGCCCTCCATGCTTGACCCATTCCACCAGCGACTGTCCCCGCAGGCCAGCGAGTACTTCAAGCGAGGCGCGATCGTCGGTGTCAATCACGATGGCCTGGGCCGCGTCGAAGCCATACCACCGCCCCGGGATCTGGTCGCTCTCGGGATCCACGCGGGTCACGATCACTTCGGCCGCTCCCGGACTTGTCTTTCCCTTGCCGCCGACGGTGAAGCCCGGGAGGTTCGGCAGTTGATCGACTCCCAGGGGTTGACCGAGTGTCAAGATCAACATCTCATCGGGCATGATGACTTCGGGCGGATCCGGCATCGTCAGCGACTGGGGCGCTTCCAGCAGGCGACGACCCTGGCCGTCGAGCAGCCGGATCGTGAACTCCGTATCGCGGCCGCCGGGCCGGGCGTACGCCGTCAACCGCGTGCTTTGCCCGGGTCCGAGCTCAACGGCCTGGCGAAACGACGTCGGTACGCCGTCGTCATCGGGCACGACCATCTCCATGAAGCCCGAAAGCCGCTGGTCACCCGCCTTGAGCTGAACGCGAACCGGGGTCCAGCAGCCGATCTTGTAAGCATTGCCCGCGCCCAAGCCGATCCGGACGTTCTGGATTTCGACGGCAGGCGGCGCCCCGAAAGCCTCGCGCCACTTTCCCCCGAAGAGCGCCAGGCTGAAGACGCAAAGCCAGATGCCTGTGGCCCGGTCGCTTGGAAAGCGGGTCGGGCCGGAGATTCGACCTGGCGCCGTGAGGCCCGGAAAACGATATATCGCCAGCGGCAAAATCATGGCGGCCGATCTTGGTTCTCGAGCGAACGAAGCAATGCGATGGAAGCAAGTGACTCGGTCGAAAGCCGCAGCACCTGGTGAAGCAGCGCCGGGCCCCAAGGCCCGGCTACGGTTTCTCGGCCGGGTCGCACACGCAAGGAACCTGGGCACAGCCCGGGCAGCCTCGACCATATTTGCGGCGCACGGCCGCATCGAGGTCGATCCCCCGGATGTTGGCCAGAGTGGCTAGCCAGGCCAGCACGTCCGCCATCTCCGCGGCCAGCTCTTCTTGATCGCCGGCCCGGACTGCTGTGGCGAGCTCTCCGAACTCCTCGGTCAGCCAGAGGAACGTGGCCGCGTCGCCGCGCGCCGCGTCCTTGGCACCGTACATTTGTAAGATCATCTGCTGAAGCGCGGAGAGAGTCAAGCTGCTTCGGCCAGGGTCGCTCATGGAACAATCTTACAAACTCCGGCGCGGCGCGTGCGAGGGCATTTGGGAACGCCTTGCCGCCAGCTTCCTTCGCGCGTCGGAACGGTCACGAGCGACCTTCGTTCAGTCGTCAGCACCGGGACTGGCGAAGACAGGAGTCGCCAGCGCTGTCTCGAAGCGTGGTATTCCCAGGGGGTTCGTTTCGTCGATTTCGGCGGCGGCGATCAGGCTGATCTCGGTCTCGAAGCGGAACGCCCGACGGCGGTCGGCGCACTCGATCAGGAAGATGGTCGGTTGCCGCTTCTCGACGATCCGGTGGATCACGATGCCCTCGGAATACTGCCCGCTTGTGGTCTTGAAGCGGACCAGGTCGCCCAGGGAAAACGGCCGGTTCATGGTTTCTCCCTCCTGGAGGAAATGGTCACGGCAATGCATCGTTCTCGGAGTCCTTCCGCTCAGGATGTTACCAGAGAAGCCGCTCCTGTCAGGCCCAATTTTGAAAAAACTCCTCGAATTGGTTAACGGAGCTGGCATGGTACAAGGATTGGGACGAGCGCTCAGGGCCACGGCCCCAAGCGCCAAGAGGCCGAGGAAATCCTCGGCCTCTTCAACATCATCAGCTCGGAAACTCGCGGCACCCGGGATCGTGCTCAGGAGGTCAGCTCACCGTGAAGGCGGATAGCTTGGCCAGAATGATGTCGAGCACGGGTTTCAGCTTCTCGCTGACTCCAGGGATCGCCAGGACCTCCGCGACGAGCTCCTTGAGTTTGCCTAGGTGGTCGACCGCGATCTTGCTGATGGAGCTCTTGGCGACATCGGGCAGCTTGTCCCAGAGGGTCTTGAGGCCGTCGAGCTTGGGTGTCAGGTCGGTGAGCTTGGGAGCGGCTGTTTCCGCCGTGGGGACGTCCTTGACGCCACCGAGAATATCGGTGAGCGAGCTGAAGATGCTGGTCAGGTCGGTGCCCAGCCTGGTCGGATCCGGAAGGGAAACCGCGGCCTTGGGCACGACGAGCTCTGGCACGGGCTTCGGTTCTTCCTTCTTGACCACAACCGGGGTTTCGGGGACGGGCTTTACGTCGGCGGCGGGCTGGTTGCCAAAGAAGTACCATGCCAGCGCACCCAGCAGACCGAGGGCCACCAGAGGAAGCAGCCAGCCGGGAAGTCCAGAGCTCTCCGCGGGGGCCGTGGACGCGACCGGCCGGGGCGCAGTCGTCACGGTCGCAAAACCCGGGATATTTGCCAGCGACAGTCCCGGGGGCAGGGCGGCGGTGATGTTCGACTTCTGCTCGGCGAAGAAGCTCGACAGGGCCGAGGAGGTGAGTGGTTTGCCCGAGAACTGCTTGGCGATCGTGGCCAGAATCAGCGGCGCGAGGTAGCTGAGCAGGGTCTTCAGCGGCCCCGCCGGGACGCCGGAATACTTGCTCAGAATGCTGATGATGGTGGGAAGAGCGTTCGAGCCAAGGAGGATGTTCAGCAGGCTGCCTCCCTTTTCCGCCACCTGACCCGCCTGACCTGAAAGTACGTCACTAAAGCCCCCTCCAGTGCCGGTGTCGACCTGCTTGAGCGCGTTGATCAGCTTGTCGGCACCGCCGCTCGTTGCCAGGCTCGCAAGCACTGAAAGCAGGCCGGGCACCGCCGCCCCGACGGCAGCCTTGGTTTTGTCTTCACTCTCTCCGACCAGGGAGCTAAGCTTTGCAATAACCTCGCCGCTGAGCTGGCTCTTGATCACGTCAACGATGTTCATCTGGGTCACTCCAGAACGAAGTTCTTCGAAGTGGAGACAACAAGCGAGCGCTGTTGCCCACATGCCTCGCAGGTACCCGGATCGTATACTCTCCTTGGCGATGACGCACGAGGAAAGTCGAGAAAATGCAAAAGACGAAGATATCATGAATGGCAATGATCGAGAGCCTTTGTCATGGACCCAGCCGACGCCCAGCCGCGTTGCGCCGGCGGATCACACTGCCAAGGCTTCTTGAACTCGCGTTAAGAAATGGCCCGCTGCCTCAGCCGCTGGCCGGGTGATCGATCTGCGTGCGCAGTGCCTTGGCCTCCGGGTGATCCGGGTCGGTCTTGAGAATCTCGTCGAGCGTCGCCTTGGCGGCGTCGCGCTGGCCCAGGCCAAGCTGGGCTTTCGCCAGCTTGACCTTGAGGTCATTGGGCCGCTTGGCCTTGAGCTCCAGGGCGGTCTGGTACTCCTCGACCGCTGGCGCGAACTTATCCCGGGCGGACTGGGCATCGGCCAGAAGTACGTGGGCTGCGGGGTCGTAGACGTCGATGTGCAGGCACTCCTCGGCCCATTTCTCGGCTTGCACGGTGTTGCCGCCAGCCAGGTTCCGCTCGGCGAGAGCCTTGCGGACCGAGATGTCGTCGGCGTCGTTGGCGGCGATCATCGCCAGGTCGTCCAGAAACTTCGCCGTGCTCTTTTGCCGCAGGTGGACCCGGGCCAGGCCAGCGATCCATTTCGTGTGACAGGGGTCATCCTTGCGCGCCAGCTCGTAAAGCTTTTCGGCCTCGTCAAGCTGTCCCGACTTCATTTTCAGCTCGGCGAGGAGATCGACGACCCGTTCGTCGGGCCGCTTGGGGTCGAGGGCCGGCTCGAGCAAGGCCAGCGCGGCGTCATCGTCGCCAATGGTCACAAGCAGCCGGGCCTTCACATAGCTGGCCAGGGGATGGTGCGGCTTGAGCTCGAGCGCCTTCTCAGCCAGGGGCCGGGCTTCCTTGTAGTCGCGGCGGGCAAAGTGTTCGTAGGCCATCCGGGCGTTCAGGTCGGCATCCTCGGGTTTCTTTTTGAGCTGCCGCTCGAGCTGCGAGAACTCGACGCGCTTCTCCTCGTTCACTCGCGTGCGGATGGTTTTGACCACCTCGTCGAGGTAGGCGAGATATTCCTTCTCGAAATCGGCTTTTTCCACCTGGAAGCATTCCTGGATGGCCCGGTCGGTCGTCAGCCCCCGGCGATAGGCCATGAGCATCTTGATGAGCGCGTCGCCACCGAAACGCTTGAGCATGTAACGTGCATAAAGTTGCGCCTGGCAGTACGCCATCTGGCGGTCGTCCGGCTCATTGGGGCGAATGAAGCCGAGGTTGATCGTGTCCAGGTTGAGCAGCTTGGATCGGGAGGGAACCCGCTCCAGCAAAATCTTGTTCCATTCCTGGGGCCGGGGGTAGCCCTCGCTGTCGACGGCCAGAGCCTCGGTGTACCAGTGGGGGATGTTGAATTCGGTCTGCTGCAAGGTGATGACGTGGACGACTTCGTGCTTGAGCACGCGGGCCCAGTTGAACGCCTGGCGGGTGGAGCGCGGGCTGGCCAGCGCGACGACCTTGCCGGTGCAGGCACCCACGGTCGGAATGAAGGGCAGGCCGATCGTCCGGCCGCTGAACCACTGGTGGTTCTTCATGATCTCGATCCTGGTCTTGCCCGGCGGCGCGTAGCCGAACCGGCCGGTCAGCTCGCCGTAGACCGATTCCAGGAAACGGCCCATGTACTTGGCCAAAAGAGCATCCTGGGTCGGGTCGACCAGGACGCTGTAGTGCTGGGTCTCGACCGGGGTGTACGACGCCATGTGCTTGAGCACTTTCATCATGTTGGCGGCGCGGACGTTGAACGGGTCGGCGGCGAAGGCTTCGTCAAAGAGGCTGCGGGCCTCGGTCTCGCGGCCGATTTGCATGTACAGCATGCCCAGGCCGATGGGAGCATCGGCGCGGGTGGGGTCGGCCTGGGCAGATTGCAGGAAGGCCCGTTCGGCGGCGAGGTACTTGCGGCGATCGGCCAGCCGTTCGCCCATCGCGGCGTAGAAGGTGGCAGGCCGCGGAC
>JBAUOX010000983.1:0-4466 GCA_049579985.1 Isosphaeraceae bacterium
GTGGAGCACATGGGTGGCAGCCTGACGCTGGAAAATCAGCGGCTTTCCGTCGATCTGCACGGCTTGATCGGCGAGCGCCCGGCACTCTTGAAGGGAACCATCGATAACCCCGGGCCCGACGCGCTCGTCCGGCTGGACATCCAGGCCGACTCGGTCCCGATCGATGCCGCGTTCCTGGCCGCGCTGCCGAAGGATGTCCGCAAGGTCGTCGATCAGTTTCACCCCGCCGGTTCGGTCAAGGGCAAGGTTCGCATCCTTCGCTGGCCGATGGTCGGGCCCAGGGCGAAGCCCGAGGGGCACCTGGTCATTGATGCCGCTCTCGACCTCAACCCGCGATGCGAGATCACCTGGGCCGGCCTGCCCTACCCGATCCGCAATCTGACCGGCCGGCTCGAGTTGCACCCGGACCTCTGGGAATTCAAGAACATGCGCGGAGGGAACGGCCAGGCGATCATCATGGGGAACGGCCGGGTCCAGAAGCTCGTCAGGCCCAACCTCCCAAACGGCGAGCCGCCGCTGAAAATCGACTTGCAGATCCAGGCCCAGGATTTGCCCTTCAACGAAGACCTTCGCAAGGCGCTGCAGCCGGCCTGGCAGAAGACTTGGTCGATCATCAACCCTACCGGAGCCAGCGACGTCGAGGCCACCATTCACGTCGAGCCCGGCCGTCCCGACATCAAGCATATCTCGATCGTGCCCCTTCGCGATTCGAGCGTGCGCCTGGAGATCCATCGCACGTCCCAGCCGGGTTTCGATCCCGGGGGAACTATCGAGCTGCGCATGGAGAACGTTCACGGCCAGTTTGATTTCGACAACGGCAAGGTGGCCATGAAGGATGTCAATTTCCTCTTCCATGGCGCCCCGGTCCAGTTTGACTCGGGAGAGGTGATGGTCGAGGACAGCGGCCGCTTCGCGTTGGCGGTGAGCGAACTCTGGGTCAAGGAGATCCGGTTTGACTCGAGGCTGCGGACGATCATGCCGCCCTTGATGGCCCAGTTCGCGCTCCGGCTGGATGACGGCAGGCCTTTCACGGCCCGCGGCAACCTCCAGATAGGCTGGTCGGGCGAGGACGGCGAGCCGGCCTGGTGCCGCTGGGACAACACCCGGGTCGTCCTCATCGACAACACCCTCAAAGCCGGGATTCCGCTGGAACATATCCAGGGCCAGCTCGAGGCAGTTCGCGGCTGGTCCAATGGACGGACGCTGGAAATCCACGGGATTGTCAGGCTGGACAGCATCAGTCTGCTGGGGCAGCAGATCACCGAGGTCGAATCGCCTTTTCACCTCGAGCGCGGATCGGCCCGGCTCGACAGCCTGTGGGGAAAACTACTCAAGGGTAATCTGGAGGGTAGCGGCACGATCAGTCTCGATGCCACCCCGAAGTATAGTGCTTCGCTGCGGCTCGCCGGTGCACAGCTCGAGGAATATGCCCGGACGCTCCCGGGCCGGCAATCGTACCGCGGCGCGCTGGGCGCCGCGATCGATCTGAGCGGCCTGGGTAACGACGTCCGCAGCATCCAGGGCAAGGGCGAGGCGCACATCACCCAGGGAGACCTGGGCGAGCTGCCCGTCGCGCTGCGGTTCATCAACTTCCTCAACAGCAACCTGTCGCTGCCCGATTCGCCGCGGACCTCCGGCAAGACCTTCTTCGATTCCGCGGACGTCGCATTCCGGATCGACCATGGCACGGCGTTCCTCGACCCGATCAAGCTCACCGGCAGCGCCTTCAGCCTGCAGGGAAGTGGCAATCGCGATCCCCTGGGGAACCTCGACATACAGCTCAGGGTCCTGTATGGCCGCGACCGGCTTCACTTGCCGATCGTCAGCGACCTGATGCGTGAAGCGAGCGGACAGTTCCTCATCGTCCACGTGCTGGGTCCGTCGTCCAATCCCAGGTTCAAGCTTGAGACGCTTCCCCAGGTTCGGAAACTGGGCACCCGGCGCGGCCAGCGGGATCCGGATTGAGCCGCTCTCGCTGGCGATTGCCCCGCATCACTCGCACTTGCGCCCGAAACAGAAGATCGCCACGGCGGCGAACGATTTCAAGATCTTCAGAATCCTGAACCGGTCATCATCCCCCTCGCGTTGCACGATCTCCGGCCACTTCCGCTTCCAGCGGTCAAGTCCGCCCGAAGGGCGCGCAGGAAAACCGCAAGCCGGTCTCAAGTGACCGGGCTCACGGTCAAGCCCGCCGAACCTGAAGAATAGATAATCGGATCAGGTTTAGCGGCGAGGGTTTCCGGAAAATTGCTGCGTGTGAGGACTGCGGCCTGCTCGAGAACCGCCGTTAAGTCTCAGGCGCGCTTGCGGCTGCGGCGCGCGGCCAGGAACGCTCCGCTGATTCCCATTCCCAGCATGATCATGGTTGAGGGCTCGGGCACGGAACTGATCTGGATCGTGGCGATGAGGTCGTTCGGGGAGATCAGGTGGGAGATGTCATAGCCGGCTGGGGTTGCTTTCCCCAGGATGCTATTGAGGTATGCCGTGTGATCTATGGACCCTCCGAACACCGGCCCGATCGTACCGTTCGCGGCGACGTGGTCGGTGGCATTGTCGCCCACGATGAAGGCCGCGCCGTAGTTGATGTTATCCACCTCCGTTCCCGCGTCCCAGACATTCCGGCCGTAGACCAGGATCGTCATGGGGCCAACAAAATTCCCCGAGGAATCGAAGAGGTGGAAGGCTTTGGGATCAGAGTTCCCCATGAAGAAGTCGTTGGAGGGAACCACCATCGCGGCGAAGCTCAGGTACTGATCGACCGCTGGGTTCGCCACGTTCAACAGCGCCGAGGCCATTGCCCCGGGAACGTACGGCATGGACCCCACGGTCGTCTCTGCGCCGAGGCCCGAAAATGCTGCCGCGAGCTGCGACGTATCTCCCAGCTCGGCCAAAGTTTCCAGGGCCGGCGACGCTGTCGTGCCCGGCGTGAACGGGGAGTACGTACCGTCATGAATGCCGATCCAGACCGGGGCGATGGCGAAACCGCCAGCGGGCTGATTGTTGGTGACCGTGATCTGAAGCTCGGCGGCAAAGGCCGGCGCAGCGCCGGCCAGGGAGAAGACAACCGTCAAGACGCGAAGGGAATCTCGCAAGAAAGCAGTGCGCATCAAGGCTCACTCCTGGTTTCCAGGTGGGGTCGAAACATCCGTTCCTCGAAACGGCGGCCGTTGACCGCCGTCCCCTCCTGAGTCGTGAAAAACCGCGGGGAGTTACAGCACATCCGAAAAAAATCAGTGATTGACTGGCCGGAGAGGCTTGAAAGGCCCGGAGCGGACTGTTCAAGATGAAGCAGCGAAGGGAGGCCAGGGACCATGACGGCGGAAAAGACGTCGGATACCGATTCTCAGGAACCGCCTGCACCCCGGGAGGACGCATCGGCCTGGCTGGAGCAACACGGCGATGCACTTTATGGCTACGCACGGCCACGGGTGGGAACCCGTGAGCTGGCCGAGGATCTGGTGCAGGAGACCCTGCTCGCCGCGCTCCAGTCGCGCGAACGATTTGCCAGCCGATCCTCGGTGCGCACCTGGCTTTTCTCGATCTTGCGGCATAAGATCGTCGATCTCTACCGCCGCGGTGGGGCTGGCAGGCAGTTGGCCGGGCGCGGTGAGATGCTGGCATCCCAGAACAGCGAGCAAGTGTTCTTCACCGGCGACGGCTTCTGGCGGAACGCTCCGTCATCCTGGAAGACCGCCGAGGAGGCTTTACTGGACGACGAGTTCTGGAGCGTTCTCGAAGGCTGCCTGGGCGACCTGCCGCGATCGCTGGCCCAGGTGTTCATGCTCCGCGAGCTCGAGCAGATCGATGTGGAAGAGCTCTGCAAGATCCTCGGCCTCACTCCCGGCAACCTCCGCATCCGTCTGCACCGGGCTCGCCTGCTGCTTCGCGACTGCCTGGAGAGGAGATGGTTTGGCTCACGGTCCGATGAAGCACCGAGGACACCATGAGCTGGCCCGGACAATTGCTCAAGATTTTGACACTTCATTGTGAAGAGGCGTCTGTCCTGGCTTCGCGAGAACTCGACGAACCACTGGGTCTGGCCGAGCGCCTGGCTGTCCGGGGCCACACTCTGGTCTGCCGTTCCTGCCGGCGGTTCCGTCGCCAGCTCCAGTTTCTGCGCGCGGCCCTGAACCGCCGGGACGCCGCGCCCGAGGAAAACGGGCCGGGCCACGATGCGCTCCCGCCCGAAGCGAGGGCGCGAATCGAGCGAGCGCTCATGCAGGCGTCGCGGGACCACGGTGACGACTCCCCCTCGTGAATGAGGGGGTTTCTTGGGCGACGCATGCCTTTCCCCGGCTACGTTACCGCCCACTGGCCCCGTCCGGGCCAGCCGCTTCCAAGAGCGGGGGTTCAGAGCGCCTCGCGGCGAGTCTGGCGAGTCGATCCCGGCTCTCTCCGGTTGGTTACGGCCGAGCACTCCGGGACTGCGACGCTTCGAGCATTCTACTAGGACTCTGTGAAAAGTT
>JBAUOX010000984.1:0-2778 GCA_049579985.1 Isosphaeraceae bacterium
GAGCGGGCAGACCGTCTGACGCCAGCTCGACGAGCTGCCCGTCGAGCCGGGCTCGCGTCAGGCCGTCCTCGAGCAGGGAGCGAAAGATCGCGGCCGTGTCCGAACCCGGCAGGATCTCCAGGGGAAAACCGATCTCGTAGCGAGTCCCCTCGGGAAGCTCGTCGATGGCCCGTGAGACCAGTAGCGGCGTGGCGGGGACAACGGGATGGCCGCAGTGCCGGCACAAGACCTCGCCGACCCGGGCATAGAGCAGGCACAAGTAGTCGTGAACTTCCGCGATAGTGCCGACGGTGCTCCGCGTGGAGGGCACCGACTCGCGGCCGGCGACCGCGATGGCCGGCGGAATACTCGCGATCCGCTCGGCGTCCGGCTTCTCCAGTGGCTCGAGGTACTGGCGAGCGTACGCGGAGAACGTCTCGACGTAACGCCGCTGCCCCTCCGCATAGAGGGTATCAAACGCGAGAGAGCTCTTCCCCGCGCCGCTGACCCCGGTCACGACGATCATTTTGCCCAGCGGCAGGTCCAGGTCAATGCCCTTGAGGTTATGGGTTCTGACCTGGCGAAGCCGGATGGTGGAAGCAGGAGCAGCTAACGAGGGGTCTGCCACGGAATAGGGCTCATCGGTCGCATGAATTCTGTTGAGGTAGCCATCCCCAAAAAAAAACGGCGAGCCGGAGGAAACCAGGCTCGCCGCATTGAGTGATCATGTGTTTCAATCCGCCCCCGGCGGTGAGGCCGGGGGGAGCATAACGCCGGGTCTCGCTCACGGATTGTTCTTCCGCAAAGTGAAGCCGGTCGACATCAGGCCGTCTTCGTCAGAGACGCTGTAGCTTCCGCCCAGCGTCAAGTACTTGGCGAAGACCGAGAAATCGGGGAGTTTGTCCGGGTTGATAATCTTGGGAAGCTCGGGCGGTGCCTGGCCGCCGCGGCCCGCGGCCATCCCCTGAAGAAGGGCCTTCTCGAACTGCCCGCTCTTGAGCATGTCGTAGGAGAGCCGGGCCTGTTCGTCGGGACGGACGAAGGTCATGCCGCTGACCTTCTGAGGGATTTCCTTGGAAACGGTCTGGTAGGTCGGGCTCTCGGCCAGAGGCACGCCGCCGGGACGCAGGATCTGCTCCAGAAGCGTCGTGTCCGTGGTCACGAACAAGGTCTCCTTGGCGATTGCCAGGCTGATCGGTCCCTTGATCGTCGCTTGCAGGTTGCCGCCGTTGGGGTTATTGGGAAGGTTCGGGACCGGGACATCGAAATCATAGATCGTGGTTCCCTGGAAGTCCCGCTTCTTGGGAGCCGCTCCGGCCAGCTCCATCACCCTGGTGAGGGTGCTCTGAAACGCCTTGCTGTCCTCGAGCGCAATACCCACAAGCACCCGCTGGCTGTCTTCCTTGATCGGCTTCTTGAAGTCGCTGATCATGGTGATCCGGTCGCCCAGGGGGCCGAAGAGGTCCTTCTGAAAACTGAGAGGCTGGCCCCCCTCGGGGCCGGCAAGTTGCTGCTCGAGCACGTTGAGCATGCCGGGCTGGAACTTGTTGACCAGATCGTTGATGGCATTGTACGCATTGTCCAGATCCCAGCTCAGCGATTGATAGCTGGCCACGCTGGCCGGCACCCAGGCTTCCGGGCGAAGGCTCACCGGAGGCAGTGAGAAAATCTTGAGCGACCCCTGCACGGGCATGGGTGCAAGGAAGAAGGTTTTGGTCAGGCTGTTGTAATTGCCGGCGTTGAGCGCGAGCGTGCCGCCGACCGATTTCAGACCATTGACCCCCAGTTCCTGGACCAGGTTCTCGATCTGCTGGGCCTGGGCCTCGCCCCCTTTGGCATTGGCCTTGGTCACGATCTTGACCACCTTGGCGATATTGAGGAACCAGAGAATCTGGGCGTCGCCGGCGCCGGTCTTGGACTGGGTCTTGGCGAACGAGTCGACATTGGCCAGCGCCCCGGTGCTGCGGCCATCGGCGTGGGAGGCCAGGTCCTTGACCAGATTGACGTTGCTGCTGATATAGAAGACGCTTCCCACACTGGTCCACACCAGGGGCGGGCGAGGCGTCTCGGGCTTGCCCTCGTCCTCTTTCTTGTCCTTGGCAGCGGGGGCCTGGACGATATGCAACGTGCCGCCCTGGAAGGACTCGGTGGTCACCTTGCTACCGGCATCCTCCGCCTGCTTGGTGCTGCGCGTCAGGACATCGGTCATTCGCTCGCTGTTTTTGCCGGCATCGGCGATGATCGCCAGGGCTACAGGTAACTTTGGGTCATCCTGGCTGACCGCGGCAATCGCCAGGTATCCCTGGGGAATGTCAAACAGCTCCCAGAGTGTGACGCCGATCTTTTCCTTGAGCGTGTTGCTCGTGTCCTTCAACTTGCCCGCGATGTCGTCGCGGAAGTCTTTGAGTGCCGGGTCGTTCCAGAGCTGTCCGTATTGGCTCTGCCGAAACGACTGGCGCAGCGCGTTGATGTCGGCCACCTTGACCAGGAAAACGGTGGAGTCGGGAAGGACCCGTTCCGGGGGTGTCGCGGCCTGGGCGAGGTTCGCCGTCAGTCCGGAAAAACCACTCAAACCAAGCCATCCAACGAGGGCCAGGCGAAGAATCGCCCGCTTCGCCATACGCATCACTTGACACTCCAATCCAGGCACTCCGCGGCTCACCGGCCGTGGGAACGGAAACTCACCGCCGACACACCGGGTCGGCGGCGTCAATGGCTGTCCAGGCTCCGAGCCTGGAACGTCGCCGACGGTGACCGGCGAGCTCGTCTCTTGTTCATCAGGTCGTACGCCAACCCATC
>JBAUOX010000985.1:0-5406 GCA_049579985.1 Isosphaeraceae bacterium
CCAGGCCATCAGCCCGAGGACCAGGGTTCCCAGCCCCAGCAACGCCCAGGCGCCCAGGTCGGCCCGCATCAAGAGCAAAAAGGATTCCAGGTCCAGTCCGTTATCCAGTCCAGTCATTGCCCTCGCCTCGGTCCGGGCTGGCAACCCGCCTCATGAGCGAGAAGCAACCCTGTTCACGTGGATCGGCCTCACCATCCCCCGCGGTCGAGATTTGAAACCTATCCTAGCCCACCTGCCGGATCGCGCACGAGTCCAAATCATCGGCCCCGTCTCCACCTACCGGTCGCCCTCTGCATGATTCTTGTCAGCTCCTCTAGAAACCGATGTCGTGCTCGCTCGGTGCGTTGCGGGTCACAGCATCATCAACTCGCCGCCGTTGGGATGGAACCTGGTGGGGTGTGCGAGCAGGGCCAGGGTTGCCCGCGGGATGCCCCGGATCCGACCTGCTGGCGTGTGGGCTAAACGGAGAGGCAATGAGCGGGGACGCTGCTGGCTGTGTGGCCATCGCAATGGCGTCGATCGTCTCGGCCCCCAATTGGTCGAGTGCTCCGGAGAGCCGTTCGATCCGGATGACAAGTGAGTCGTAGGCCGCCAGGGCAAGCGTCGCGATGGTGAGTCCCAGGATCAAGGGAGAGAGCGCCGGAGCCAGTGCCGGCCCCCATCCCGCGGAACCCGAAGCGATGATTCCGGGGGCCGCGGCCGCGGCCTCGCCAGCCCCGGGGATTGCGGTCAGAATCCGCCCGACGGCCAGCAATGTACCCAGCAGGCCAACCAGCGGAGCCAGCGCGGCGACCCGTCTCAGGGCGCCCACATTACGCCGCAGGCGTTCCGCCTCACCCCGATGCGTGAGGGCAACCGCTCGTTCGAGATCGACCGCCGGGCGGCCCCACCTCCGGACCGCCGCCAGGGCGACACGAGCGGCCGGGCTCGGATTCATCTCGCAGTAATCCAGCGCCTTGCCGCCATCGAGCTTCCCCTCGTGCAGGCGATCGAGGAACCGGGCGGTGAAATCGGCGGGGATGATCTTCAAACGTCGCAGCCGAACCGCTCGTTCGAAGAGCACGGCCAGGCCAAGTCCGGCGCAGGCGAAAAGTCCTCCCCAGCACATGCGCTCCGCCGCGGGAGTGCGCAGGTACCAACGCAGCCCCGACTGGACAAGATTGCCGGCCCCTTGCTTGAGTGCATCGAGATCGAGGATTTCCGACGCCGGATTCCTGACCTCGGGCCCCGACACTGCCTCTCTGCCAGAGGCTCTGGCTGCAGGCTGCTGCGTGCCGGGGGAACCGGGGTCCTCCGAATCAGCCTCTTGCCCGAGCCCCGTGCTCGCAAGGGACAACGACAAGAGCATCGCGAGACAGTACCGGGCCAGGTTCCCGTCCGGTACTGGAATAGAGATCGGGTCTGGACACATGAACGGGGTCCTTCCCAGAAAAAAACGCCGCGCGGGCGGTCCGGCCCGGATCATGAGATTTAGCCTGCCGAGTTACCTCGGGCGGATTCGCGTTTGCGAACGGTGATGAGGCGGGTGTCCGCCTCGGGAATGTGAGGATCATCGGGAAACCGGGAGCGGAGCCGCTCATAGGTCTCGGCGGCATCGCCCCATTGGGCCAGCCGCTCGTAGACTTTTCCCGCTTCCAGGAGCGCGGCGGCCTGCCACCGGGGGGTATCATAGAGAATGTCAACTTTGAGGAACTCGGTGAGGGCCTCGCGAAATCGATCCTCATGAAAGTAGGTCTCGCCGCGCAAGAGATTGGCCTGGGCGGCCAGATCGCCTCCCTTGCGAGCGTTGATCACCGCCTGGAATGCGTTGCGGGCGTCTTCGGGGCGAGCCAGCCCCAGGAGCGCCCGGCCGCGGGCAAAATCCAGGTCGGCAACGGTGGGATCGTCGGCGGGCAGACCCGCCTTGAGCGCCTCAGCCTGGGACAACGCGTCCTGCCAGCGCTTCATTCCCACGAGGCTCTGGACATGCCTGCCGCGAACCAGTCGCGCGAAACCCTCAGGATCCGAGGGTTTCGGCGGTTCGGCCGCGAGGGCCGCGAAGATCGGCTCCGCTTCCGCCGATCGGCTCAGGCGGAGAGCCGCCTCGGCGCGGAGGAAACGAGCTTCGCGATTCCGCGAGCTGTCGGGATACTCCCTGATCAGGCGGTCCAGCGTCGACCCGGCAGCCGTCCAATCGCCCATCTCGACCTGACTTCGCCCCAGGCGATACAGGACCAACGGCATGATCCGGTCGGCCGAGGTCACGGCGACCTTGCCGGCCCCGCTCCTGGCAGACCCCGGTTGGGCGTCATCTGTTGCGGCGATCGGAGCCAGCAAGCGGATCACCTCCGCATGATTGCGGGCCTCGTTGGCCGACTCTGCCAGGTTGAACCGGGCATCAACGGCATGGGGGCTTTGAGGATAAGTCTTCAGCAGCTCTGCGAAAACGGCGTCTGATTCGGCCGTCTTGCGGGCATCGACCAGGGCCCAGCCGCGCTCGGCCAGCAGGCTGTCGAGTTTCTCTCCCAGAGAATTCAGGGCCGTTCGCTTCGTGTCTGAGGAGAGCAAGACTCCAAAGATCTTCGAGGCATCCTCCGGCCGGCCGGTCCGGGCCAGCAGCCGAGCCCGCGCCAGCTCGGCCTGAAGTGCCTCTGGGGCCTTGGGGTTTTGTTCGATGACCTGGGTGTACGCGGCCAGCGCGTCATCCGTTGATCCGGCGGCCGCCAGTGCGCCTGCACGTTCCAGGCCCACCGCCGGACCCTGGGGATCACCGCCGGAACTCGCCAGGAACTGCGCGAAGAGCGTTGCGGCCTCGGCCGGCTTGCCAAGTCGCCAGAGTGCCCTGCCCAGCCCGACGCGGGCGCGGGCCAGGACGGCCGCGTCGATCGGCGCGACCACTGGCTTGCCGGCGGCTGCCGGCGCTAAGGTTGCCCCCGAGCTTGAGTTGATAATTCGCTGAAACTGCTCGGCAGCACGTTCAAACTGGCTGGCATCAAGAGCGGCCTCGGCCACGCGCAGCCGCGTAGGCGCCAGTGCCGTGCTTCGCGGGAAGCGGTCGGCAAGCTGGATCAGGGTTTTCCAGGCCTCGTCCGTATGCCGCAGCCCGAGCTCAGCGGTTGCCAGATGCGCCAGGGCAGAGTCGGCCACTTCTCCCCGGGGATTGGCGTTCAAGTACTGGCGAAGCGGTCCAATCGCCTCGGCAAAATGACCCTGCTCGACCGCTTCCTGGCCGATCAGGAACTGGGCGTCAACGCTGACCGGCTCCTTGGACGAGCTGGCCAGACTGGCGAGCACCGCGTCGGCCTGCGCAGCTCGACCCGCGGCCCGGTATGCCAGGGCCAGGTCATAGCGTGCTCTGGCCAAGGCGGCGGGTGCAAGCTGACTCGCCGCCGGCTTACTCCCAGCTCCCGGCTCTTTCCCGAGATCCAGCAGCGATTCCAGGTGCTCGGCCGCCTCCCGGGCTTGGCCCCCGGCCAGCAGGGCCCTGGCCTCGATCAAGCGGACATCTGCCCTGAGCTTGCTCTGGGGAAACCGCTCGGGAAACGACCTTGCAAGCGACAGAGCAGCCGCGTGATCGCCGGCATCAAGGGCCAGTTGCGCTGTCCGGGCGAGCGCATCGTCCGCCCAGGGATCCCGCGGGTAGGTTTCGGCGACCTTCAAGAACCTCTTGCGGGCCTCAGCCGTCCGCTTCTGCTTCACGAGCGCTTCGGCCGACCGGAAAAGGAACGCCGGAACCAGCGGCGACTGTGGAAAATGCATCGCTGCCTCATCCACGGTGGAGAGCGCAAGGTCAGCATGACCGTGTTCCAGCTCGAGTGTCGCCAGAGCCAGAGCGGCCCGCGGGGCGAGGGTCTCGGCCCCCCCGTCGACCAAGGGCTCGAGCAGTTTCTCGGCCTCTTCTGTGCGATCCAGCCGCGCCAGGGCCTCAGCCCGGACCAGATGCCCCTCGGCTCTCAGTCCACTGCGGGGCGCCACGCGATCGAGAGTCTCGAGCGACTCGACCGCCGCGCCATACCGGCCGCCGGAGAGCTGGGTCTTGCCGAGCTGGAGCAATGCCCTGTCAATCCAGTCGGTGCTTCCGTGACCGGCCAGCTCGGAAAGAACCTTGATGGCGCGATCGATTTCGCCCAGATCCGCGAGCGTTCGGCCCAGCCCATACCGGGAGCGATCGGCAAGCCGGCCTTGAGGGAAGTCGGCCAGCGATCGCTCGTAAGCGGTCCGGGCCGCGGGCAGATCTTCCAGTCCCAGACGGACGTCTCCCAGATAGGTCCAGGCGGTCTCCAGGTTGGGATGCTTGGGAGCTCCCTGCACGAAGGTTTCCAGCGCCTTGCGGGCCGCGGGCAGATCGCCTAGCATGTACGCAAGCTCTCCTAGTCGATACCATGCTGTTCTCGCCCGAGGAGGGTCGGGGGCCTTTTCCAGAAAATCCTGAAAGGCGCGCCTCGCCTCCTTGTAACGGCCCTGAAAGAGCCACGCGTTTGCTAGGCCAAATCGAGCGTCGGCGGCGTCCTGGGCCGTGGGCCCGGAGTCAAGGAACCGCCGGTACTCGTCGGCGGCCAGATCGAACCTTCGCTGCCGGAACAGGCCATGCGCGAAGTTGAGCCCCTCGGGGACCCGTTGTTTCACCTGCGAAGGTGCGGCCGTCCGGGTTTCTTGAGCCGCTGCTGGAGCGATCAGCAATCCGAGCACGACGCCCAGACCGAGCAACACTTGCGCTGCGCCACCCGGCAAGACGCATCGTGCGAAAGAGATTCCGGCACGTTCAGGCAATGCAAACACGATGAAGGGCACCAAACCACCCCTTCCCTGAACGACTTGATCCAACATCCCACCTTCTCGATTTCGTACTTGAGATCAGGAATGTTGAGAGAATCGGTTCGATTCCTCCGGCCATCAAGCCAAGGTCGGTCCTGGACAAAGCGTTAACCGCAACAAACACGCACTTATACACCCAGCTACTCAACTTGCTCAAGGTCTCCGAAACGACCTGCATGCAGTTATCAGGTTTCTTGGTCCGCTTTCGGCATTCCCGGCAAATTCGATCCAATCTAACCTTCTCCCCATTTTTGCGGTTTCAGCAGGGGTTATCTCTGGACAGCAAGCAAGAGTCGATTTATTCTACTAGAAATTCGCAAAGCACCCAGAATTCGCAGTTGGCAATATTGTATATTTGAGCAAACCAGTCGAGGTCGCAATTGTGTCGTGACTTCGAGCAAGTGGTTGAGATGATGTAGCATCAAAGGAGAACGCAACAATGATGATCTCTCGTCTGATCGGTGCGACTGCCGCGGCCCTCGTGGCCACTTCGGCCTTCGCGCAAGTTCCGTCGAAGCAGTGGCCCGCGCCCCAGGCCCCGGCCAAGAGCTATCCGGCCGCCCAGGCCCCGGCCGCTCCGGCCAAGATGTACCCGGCCGCTCAGGCTCCGGC
>JBAUOX010000986.1:0-2437 GCA_049579985.1 Isosphaeraceae bacterium
GACCGACGGAGAGGGCACTGCGGCCGTCGGCCGACAACGCCACGCTAAGGACAGCATCCGTGTGTCCCTCGAAGCGTTTCAGTTCCTGCCCGGTGTCGGCGTCCCAGAGGTGCGCGGTCTTGTCCAGACTGCCGGTCCCGTCGTAACTGGCGGAGAGAGCGCGGTGGCCGTCGGCCGACAATGCCACGCTAAAGGCAGTATCCTTCCGCCCAAAGAAGTGTTTCCGTTCCAGGCGTTTCAGTTCCTGCCCGGTGTCGGTGTCCCAGAGCCGCACGGTCATGTCGTTACTGCCGGAGAGGGCGCGGCGGCCGTCGGCCGACAACGTCACGCTATAGACAGGACCCGTGTGCCCCACGAAGCGTCGGAGTTCGGCACCCACTGGCCAAGTGCGCGAGATGATCGGCGAACCCAGTCCCCTGGCGTCCACAGCCTGGACTTGTAGGTTCAGGCTGTCTGCCTCCGGGACCGGCACGGGGATCCGACCGTCACTCAAGGTGGCGCTTCGCCAGGCGCCCCCCTGGTCGGTCCGGAACTGGAACGTCAGCCGATCACCATCGGGGTCCTGGCCGTTTACCCAGACGAGCAGGGTGCCACCTGCCACTGCCTGGTCTGGTTCCGAACCCGTGATCTCAACAGACGGAGGCCGGTTCGGTGAGACAGCGGTCGTGCTGCTGGAAGACTTGATCGGAGGTTCACCACCTCCAGCCAGGACCTCCAGGCCCCACCGCAGCATGCCCGGCCCCATGAAGATGAGCAGCATCAGAACCCCGAGTGCTGTCAGGGCGAGGGCGGCACGCACAACGACGGGCTTCGTCCGTGGGAACCGCAGCGCCAGTGGGGCCGGAGGACGGCTGGCCGGTGGTCGTGGTGGAGGCGAGGGAACCGGAGGTGGTCTCGCGGGCGGACGCGTTGGTACCGGTCTCTGGATCGGCACCGCAGGACGTGGGGCCTGTGGTTCGGGCAGCGCCAGTCCTATGCCATGGGCGAGTTGCTGACTCTCGGGGCGGTCCTCCTCCTTGAGATCGAAGACGTCACGGGATCGGAGGTGAGCCAACGCTTTGCTGGCTGGTCCCGGAAGTCGGCTCAGGGCCGAATCACAGGACTTCTCCAGCCGGTCGCGATCCCACTTAGCCGGTGGGTCCTCGCTCGCGAACGCTGACCGAAAGGCCAGCAACTCGAGCAATAGCATGTCGCGACCGAAGCGGTCGGAATAGGGGGCGACATCGTTTCCGTTCTCCTCGCGTAGAGTGAGATCGGGCGGGCAATACCCATCCGTGCCATACGTTCCGCCTTCCCGAGTGCTGACCTGAGCGAGCCCCTCACCGGCGCGAGGGGAGACGAAGGCGTCGAAGTCTATCAAGTACAGAGGCTCCGCCGTGGCAGCGTCTGAACGGGTGTTTATGATGATGTTGTTCGGAGAAAGGTCACCATGGTGCATATTCACTCGCTCGAGAATCGCCAGCGAGCGGATCAGTTCCTGAATACACAGCCATCGGTCCCCGTGCTCGAATCTGGCCCGTTCGTTGGCGATTTTCAGCTTCCATTCCAGCCAGGTGAGACCAGGCACGGTCAGGCTCCAGCAACCGGCGAAGTCGAAATCGATTCCCGGAGGTCTTGGGTACTTTTGCGAGTCCACCCACCGGGCCGGTGCGGCCGCCAGGCTTGGGGCCCAGGTGTGGATCTTCTGACCGATAAGCCAGCCGGTCCGGCTAAGACGCTTCTCGGTGACCCGCGTGAAGAACTTGAGGTAAGCCGCGATGTGGTCATCCGGACCCACGATGGGGAATGCCAGGCCCTCGTTACCCGATTTCCAGGGGGTTTGCCCCTTAAATCTGGGATCGTAATCGCGAAACTGATAGGGGTGGCCGTCGATGATCCAGGACTTACCGGCCAGAGCCTTGGCACGGACGTTCGACAGGTGGGGGATGGACTCAGGCATCGTTCCCGCTCACGAACTCGCGTCGTTCGGTCCTAACCAAGTCGGAATGAGGCTAAGGTTAAGTTGTCTTGAAAATCGGCGGGGCGTTCGGCGATCGCACGGAGGATGAACTGGCGAGGGGGATTATCAGCCTCGCCGCGATGGGATCTCTCCAGATCATCGAGGAGACGGCTCGGAGCGTCACCCAGGCCACGACCGATGCCGTCGGTGAACAGGGCACACAGGAACGGCCCGGTGATCGGCACGCGGACCCAGCGATCCCAGGCGACGAATCGGGGGGTATTTGGGCCGAGGGCCTGGACTTGTTGGGTCTCGGGATCGCACTGGGCCAGGATCCGGTCGGTCCTCTCCCGGCCTGATCCCGTCGTAGCATAATCACGCCAGAGCGCACCGCCATCGCCGACGATAGCCAGATGGAAGTCCTCGCGGGCTACCCAGGCCAGCATCAGGGTTGTCTGCATCAAGCGGCCCCGTTCGAGCATGAACCTCCAGGTAGAC
>JBAUOX010000987.1:0-1911 GCA_049579985.1 Isosphaeraceae bacterium
GGCCGAATGGGCGTCCTCTTATCCCTGACGAAGACACGCTGGCACGCACCCTTCCGACTTACTATCGAAGACGACTCTCGCCGATGAGGCAGGATCTCCTGAATCGTAAAAGTCGACGCTCGGCCCAGTGGTGGGAACTATCGGAGCCGCGCTTGTCATGGCTGCCATACAAAAAGCCAAAAATCGTTACGCCATCCTTTGGGCGGAGCGGTAATTTTGCGTATGACGCGCTGGGCCAGCATGCTGTCGTGCAGGGCAATGCTTGGTTCTGGAAGGGAGGAGGATCTGATGATACGGGCTTGCCTTGGGCGTATGTAGCTATCCTCAATAGTAGACTCTTTGAATTGATCCTTGACTACTTCTGCCCCCGGGTGCAGGGAGGGCAGTACGAATTATATTGGAAGTACTCGCAGCACATCTTACTGCCAGACCTTTCCAATCGGGATCGTGTCGGTGCCACTACGCTTGAGATCCTAGAGAAAACAGGGCAGGCAATCACGGCTTTGGAAACCCCCGATTGGGAATCTCTCGATAAGGCTGCAGCCAAGGCTTACGGGCTCCCATTGTGGAGGATGAAAACCGCGTTGGCACCGGAGTCGACGAAAGTTCTCGAGGAAACTTTCCGCAAGATTGCAGAGCAATGGAAGTCCGAGACAGCACCCTATTCGAGCATTCGCAGGAAGAAGCAACATCCACTCTATCGACAAATCGTCGAGATCGGTGAGGCCGCGGTCCCGCTTATTCTCGCGGATCTGAATCGCAATCCGTCCCATCTGTTCTGGGCACTCGGCGAGATCACCGGTATCGCCCCGACCGAAAACTCTAACGCGAGGAACTTTCTAGATGTTGTAAAGGCTTGGCTTGAATGGGGGCGTGCTGAGGGATATGACTTGTGAGCGAAGAAATCGATCGATGCTTTCCCGAGCTTGCTGCGGCTGGCTACGTGCCCACGAGCGATCGCACAATCGTGTATAACTGCATTGCTTGGGCGGCTGCCGATGAAACCCAGTGGTGGGAGTGTGACACAGACGGGCCGATTAACAAGCCTGGTTGTTATTGGCCACCGAACGCGAAACACGGAGTGGGAATCGATGCTCTAATCAGCGCGTATGAAACGCGCGGATACACGGTCTGCGAAGATTCCAGCCTTGAATCAGGCTTCGAGAAGGTCGCCTTATACGCGGAACATGGAGAGTGGCGACACGCCGCAAAACAGCTAACCGAAGCTCCGTGGTCGGGCTGCTGGTCCATCAAACTAGGCGATCTGGACGATGTCCGTCACGTTCACCCCAATGACGCCTCCGGTGAGATCAACGGCCATGTAATTTGCTTCATGAAACGTAGGATCGCTGCAACCGATCAGATTATTCCTCCTGCTTCCGCCATCGAACATTCGCCGCTCGCCGGGCCGACTCCTCCCGTTGTTCCTTAGTTAACATCTTGGCCCGCGCCTTTCCGCCTTTCAATCCGCCGCGCCGTCCCAGTGACACTGCGGCGGGGTCTTTCTGTCGCCCTGGGGCCTCGGCTTCATCCGGCTCGGATGGGCATGCAGGCAAAGCATCAGCCTCGCCCGTCACCTGATCGACGATAGCCTTTGCCAACTGGTTGACGTCGTGCGGTCGTTTCGGTCTGCTTGAATGGTTAGACATGCTTAGATTATCAGGCGCGGCGGATGGCCAGTCTAGGGGAATCCGACCGCGCGGAAATTTCAAACTGAGACATTACGTGATCCGAACGCCCTGACTGGGGTATCGTGGAAGGCGTGGAATCTTTTCGTCCTCGAGCCTTCATCGCGGAGGTCCCTTGGCCCAGATCGAGCTCCATCAGGTCAGCAAGGCGTTCGCGCCGGGGGCGCCGGCGCTGGATCGGATCGACCTGGTCATTGCCGAGGGAGAGCGCTTGGTCGTGCTG
>JBAUOX010000988.1:0-2427 GCA_049579985.1 Isosphaeraceae bacterium
GTCTACCTCTGGCCCGAGAAGGGCTGATCATGGCACGACGACGATCGACGAGTACGGTTACGACAACCCGAGCCCCGTCCGCTCCTCGCGGCAACGCGGCCAGGGACCGAACGCTCTACACCCATAATCTCTGGCTCAACTACCTGAAGCCTGTGTCGCTGGGCTTGGTCTTCTCGCCCAGCGCTCTCCGTGCGGCCCAGATCGAGCTCCCTCTCCAGGCAAGCGATGCCCAACGTGCTCTCGACGCCCTGACCGTGGCCATTCCTGTTGCGGCGGACAACGATGAAGACGACCAGGAGAAACGGCCCCGATTGCTTCGCGGTTTGGAACCGTTCCTGACTGAGTTCCTGGGTTGGAAGCCGGACTTCCTTGAGCTGTACCGCCCCGTGGCCGGAGCCAGGATGTTTGCCGGTCAGGAGGCACCCCACGCGGCTCAGCGGCCTGAGCCACCCACGGAACTGCAGCACGAGCTCGGCCACTACTCGGACGTCTTGCAACCAACCTTCGCCTACCGCTGGCCCGAGCAAGCCCAACATGCCACACCCTGGTGCCTGGTAGGGCTCGAAGTGCCCGCGGACGTCAATCTCGATCGCAAGCCAATGGAGGTCGATGAGACCTGCTGGAGCGAGTCTCCCCAGAAGAAGTTCGAGCGGTTCCTCTACGAGGCCAACATCCCGCTTGGCCTGATCTACCACGGCACATCGGTCCGGCTTATCTATCGGCCTGAGGGGCAGCAATCTGGATACATCAGTTTTCCACTTGATGCCCTGCTCAAACCGGCTGGTCGACTGGCATGCTCTGCCCTGCGGGCGCTGCTCAATCACGATCGGATGCACCGCCTCCCAGGTCGCCAGCGGCTGCATCACATCCTGGCCGAGAGCCGGAAGTACCAGAACGAGGTCTCCACACAGCTTGCCGAGCAAGTGCTTGCGGCCCTGTTCGAGCTCTTGAAGGGGTTCGAGGCAGCCGATGAGGAGTCGAGGGGCCAGCTCCTCAGGGGTCTTCGCGACCGTCCCGATCGCACCCATGAGATCTACGAAGGGTTGCTCACAGTCCTCATGCGGTTGGTGTTCCTGCTTTACGCCGAGGAACGCGAGATGTTCCCGGCCGACGAGCTGTTTGTCCGCAATTACTCGCTCTCCGGGCTATTCGAGCGCCTGGTCGAGGACGAGGGACACCACCCCGACACGATGGACCAGAGGTACGGCGCATGGGCCCAGCTCATCTCCCTGTTTCGCATGGTCTACGGCGGCACCAGGTACCAGACTGCTGCATCCGATGAGCCGGTCACCATCCCGGCCCGGCATGGCGATCTCTTCAAGCCAGGTCGATTCCCGTTCCTGGAAGGTCGTGTGGACTGCGATTCTCCGGCTCATCTGCCGCGAGTTCCCGATGGCACGATCCTCCGCGTCCTCCGCAACTTGCTCTATCTGAAGGAAGAGCGACTGAGTTACCGTTCGCTCGAGGTCGAGCAAATCGGCTCCGTGTACGAGGCGATCATGGGCTACCGGGTCGAGACCGCCACGGGCCGCTCGGTCGCCATCCGGCCAGAGAAACGACACGGTGCACCGGTGACAATCGACCTCGACGCACTTCTGGCCGTGGCGCCCACGCAGCGGGCCAAGCGATTCAAGGCCCTGACCGATCGTAACCTTCCGAGGTCGGCGGGAGCTGCGGTCCGCGATGCCCGTAACGAGGCCGAGCTGGTGGCTGCCCTGGACCGGCTCATTGATCGCCGGCTCACACCAGCCCCGGTCCCCGCAGGCTCACTCGTCTTCCAGCCCAGCCCGGAACGGCGCCGCACGGGGTCGCATTACACGCCCCGGACGCTCACCAAGGACATCGTCGAGCGTGCCCTGAGACCGATTCTGGACCGTCTCGGGCCAATTCCGTCGCCGGATGACATCCTCGCGCTCAAGATCTGCGACCCGGCCATGGGCTCGGGGGCATTCCTGATCGAGGCAATGCGTTTGCTCGCCCGGCTGTTGTGCGAGGCGTGGACCCGAAGTGGTGGGACACCTCGCATCCCCGGCGACGAGACGCCGGATTTGTTTGCCTGCCGGCTCATCGCCCAGCGCTGCCTTTATGGAGTGGACAAGAACCGGATGGCCGTCGACCTGGCCAAGCTCTCGTTCTGGCTGGCCACGCTGGCCCGGGAGCACGCCTTTACCTTCCTGGACCACAACTTCCGGCATGGTGATTCGCTGGTCGGGCTCTCGCTGGCACAGCTTGAGGCCTGCCACTGGTCGCCCGACGCCCAGCAGGCGTTCGTCTCGCAATCCCTGCGGCACCGGTTGACCCTGGCCATGCAGAAGCGGATGGAGATCATGACGGCCGGGGACCTCACCAGCTACGAGAAGCTCAGCGACTTGCGCGCGGAGGCCGAGACACCGCTCGAGTTGCTGCGGTTCCTGAGCGACGCGGTCC
>JBAUOX010000989.1:0-3370 GCA_049579985.1 Isosphaeraceae bacterium
CGAGGCGTGAGTCTTGGGCCCGGCGTCGGTGCGGAACTCGCGGCCCTCGCCCACGGCCGGCGACTCTTGCCAGGCGGCCGCTTCCAACCTTTTCAAAAGCGCATCCACCTCGGCCGGTGCCGGGGACTGCGTGACTTGGCCTTCCTCGAGGGCATCCATGACGAACCCGGAAAGCAGGCGGTCCCAGACCTTGCGGCAGGTGGACGGCTTGTCGAAGATGTCGAGCGCGACGACGGCCGATCCAATCGCCACGGCCAGGCCTGTCGCTCCCTCGGCGTAGCTCATGTGCGTCCGGAACTCCTGAAATCGGTCGCGATTGCTCTCGTACGTATCGGACATTGCATGGGTCTCGGAGCTGGACTTGAGGGACTGCATCTGCCGGTCCACCTCGCTCCACACGGCCCCCTGATCGGATCGGTGGCCCTGGCCTTCGCGCAGCGACCGGGTGACCGACTGCTTGAGCCGCCGGCGCAGCTTGGGCGACGAGTAGTTGTCGCTGGTGGTAAACTTGTGGGATCGGAATCGCCACCTTCCCATCTCGACACAGCTTACCGGGATGGTTGCCTTGGTCCCGGCGCCGATCAACACCGAGGTGTTGAGAACCCGGTTCTGCTTTGCACCCCGCAGCTCTTCTCCTTCGAGGAAGAGGACCCGGTGATCGCCGCGATTGGTGACCAGGAGCGTCGGCACCGAGCCCGACTCGTTGATCTCCTCGACGGTCACGCTGCCGGCGCCGACGGCTTCGTCGGACAGCAGGTAATCGACTTCATCGCTGGCCGGGCCGGACGAGAAGATCGGAAAAATGGTCAGGTTCTCGTGATGGATCGGATCACCGACGCGGATCAGCGGAAAGTGTGGCATGGCATTCATCGGATTCTCCTTCCCCGGCAATGGGGAGTATTCACTTCGCCGCGATCCAGTCCGCTGGCCGCGGCTGACCTCCATTCTACCAACGACGCTGGTCAGAGCGTGTCCAGCGTGGCATTTGTACATCGCCGCTCTCCGCGCTCGGTCCTAACATCGACAACTCGCCCCGGATAGGATGGATTTCACTTCCGGGGCGACTCTGGTTCTGTTCCCTGCGGCCCTCTCGTCCCGGCCTGCAAGCTCGTCGTCGTGCCACGGACTCTCCCCGCCATGACTTCGCTGAAGACCGGACTGTTCGGCATCGGCCTGGACGTCTACTGGCCGCAGTTCCCAGGGCTGAAGGAGCGGCTCGAGAGTTACCTGCAACGGGTTCAGAACAGGCTCGAGCATCCCGGCGTCGTGGTCGTCAACCCCGGCCTGATCGACACCCCGGAGAGGGCCTTCGAGGCCGGCCATGCCCTCCGCGCCGAGAAGAGGCGCCGAGAGCATCGAAACA
Source organism: Isosphaeraceae bacterium (assembly GCA_049579985.1). Classification (GTDB taxonomy): domain Bacteria; phylum Planctomycetota; class Planctomycetia; order Isosphaerales; family Isosphaeraceae; genus Aquisphaera. Next base: position 1,364 of record JBAUOX010000989.1, read on the forward strand.
CCGATCCACGCCGCGACGAACACAGGTTCGAGTCGGCCAGCCTTGCCCTGGATGCGCGTGGTGAATCGGTCGGATTGAGATTGGTTGTGCATCCATCGAGTCCTTGGTCCGCTCATTCTTGCTGAAAAAACGATTAGAACTTGCAAAATTCCAGCGCTTTGTCCGATGTTAGAGAGGAGACGACGATCCGTTGCTCGGTGTTCCTCTCACGGGCAGTTCTGCCTCGGCGGAGCTTCGGAGTTGGTCTTACTGCACCGCAGGATGGTGACACGCTTGAGACACCGTTTTCGATCGGGGCTCGGTGTAACACGTTCGGATTGGTCAATTGCATTGCCGGTTGACATTGATGGAGGGTCTGGTGGATCACTTCGTCACTCTCGAGAGGGTTCCGGAGGAGCTGGAATTCCCCACCGACCTGAAGGACCGTATCCGGATTGATGCCCAGAGCAAAAGGCTTTATTTTCGGGGCTATATGAGCAAGGCGGATTTTGACCGCATCTGCCTGCTCACCAAGGACTGGTCATTCCGTCGCAAGCTCGAGGATCTTTTTCGGGTTTGCATCGACGATGATGAACCTGCGTCGAAAGGCGGCCACGGATTCTTTTCCTTGTTCAAAAGGCGCGCTGTGCCCTCCTGACGAACGACCGCTGAACCGGACAAGATCGGCTTCGATCGATCTTTTACTCCGCCCACCAGAGGACACGCCGGGTCTGCTGCGATATCCTGAGTTGATCAGCCCGGAAACACCGTGCGCGTGTCTTGGGGGTTGCCCCAACTCGCCAGAATGCCGGCCGGGCTCGATCTGACGAGGGTTTCATGGCACAGTCCACGACGCGGCGGCAGTGGCTCAAAACGTCGGCGACCGGGGCAGCCGGCCTCGCTCTGGGCACAATCGGTTCGGCCCCGGCAAACGCCAACGGTTCCTCCTCCAGGACTGACAAGAACCCCATCAAGGTGGTCGTCTGGGACGAACAGCAGCCCGCCCAGAAGGAAGCTTACGAGAACTTCCTGGGAAACCAGATCGCGGCGCACTTGAAAACTCAGGAGGGTCTTGCCGTTCAGTCGGTGAAGCTCGACGACCCCGAGCAGGGGTCTCGCCCACCGGCACCTTGCGGGCGAGATCGACAAGGACGACGGCGTTGCGATTGGCGGCTGCCACGAAGAGCCGCGACCCATCGCGGCTGATCGCCATTCCACCCGGCACCGGGTTGGCCGATTGGCCTTTGGGCGTAATGGTGATCTTGGAGCCGGTCAGTAGCCTGGTGCCGGAGAGCCGGAAGAGCTGGATGTGCCCGCGTTCCGTGCTGGCGGCCAGCCACTCTCCGTCGGGAGTCCAGACCAGACCGCGGAACCCTGCGCTTGCACCGAGCGCGACCTCGGTTCCTCGGATCACGCCCTCGGCCGTGGCCAGGAGCACGCTGTCCTTGTTGAGGATGGCGAACAGGTCCTTCGTAGGGTGCAGCGCCATGTCGATCGGCCGACCCGTGAAAGCGATCGATCCGGCCTCGATCCGCTGGCCCGTCGAGACGAGAAAGCTTCCATCCGGCTGCCGCCCCATCCAGACCCCGGCGAACCGCGTCATCCCCGGTGCCACGGCCACCAGCAGGGCCAGGCCAAGACACACGAGCATTTGGGCGCTTCATAGGGCCGGTCCTCGTCAGGGGATGAGTGCCGGGTGGCTCAACAGGGATGGCGAATGACTGAGATGGCAAATGACAGCATGACAGATGCAGACGGCGAATACAACGGAAATCCTCGGTGTTTGCGATCTGCTTGTGTCATTCGCCATTCGCGATCCCGGGACAGTCGCCTCACCCGATGACAATCAGGCGTCCTGCCGCCTTGTCAGCGCGTTTTACCGTGAGTTGCAGGCGCGGCGGGGCGGGGCCTCCTCTCCTTCTCCCGCGGGGAGCGGGGGGAACCCCGCTTGCGGGGTCGGGCCGGAACGGCCGGATGAGGGGATTTGCGGGCCAAGGCACGCAGCTCAGCCCTCATCCGCCCCTGCGG
>JBAUOX010000990.1:0-3816 GCA_049579985.1 Isosphaeraceae bacterium
ATACAATAGATCGGATTGGTTCATCGAGGGGGCCTCAGGGGGACATAGTGAATTGCCATCATAGAATGGGAGGAATAGGAAGACACAGATAAACTGCCCGTTTTGCCTGGAACGCTTTCACAATTCACAATGTCCCCCTCGGCCTCCCCCCCTCGGCCTCCCCGCAATGACCGATCAACACGACGGTCATGAAGAGTAAAGGGGCCGCATCGGCCAGACGAGGCATCCTTTGGTGAATGCAGTCCTCATACGAACCGTGCATCGTTAACTCCTTGGCGTGGGGAATGGGACGACAATGAGCTCGGGGAGATGGCCGCGCGGTCGTTCCGTACTCAGCGTTCAGAGGATCGCCGCAGCCAGGCGGACCGACTCCGCCTTTGATTGGAGTTTGACGGTGATGGCGTTGGCGAGCAGTTCGACGTCGGAGACGGCTCGCAAGACCGAGTCTCCCGCCGCGCCGCGTGTGTAGAGCGGCGCGAGGTTCCCGATGACCGCGAGCATCTGGGTGCAGAAGAGGAGGTACGTATGATCGAACTTCCTGGTGCTGTGAGCGGCCTCACCGTCGGGCCGGTAAAGGTCCGGAGTGTAATAGAGCTGTGTCACGTCGATGACGTGGATGAACTCACGCAGCTCCTCGATGGATTCGAGAACCCGCTTACGCTTGATCCGGGCCTCGAACGAGGCGAAGAACCAGAGCGCCCCGAAGAGAATTGCCAGAAGGTTGAAACCAGCGTCTGTGGCCTCGAACACTTCAGTGATCGTACTGAACTCCCATCGAGCATGCACGTGGAAAATGATGATCCCAAAGAGCAGCGTGCTTGCGACGATTGCCAGCAGGGATCCCGCCCTGACAGAATAGATCGGCTTGCGCGCCTGCCTCACTTGCTCGTCGGTGGAGTGAGCGATATGGACCAACACCACAGCGAGGCCCGACAGGTTGCTGCCCGGCAGCCGCTCGCCGACCTCGCGAGCCAGGTTCTCGGCGGTTTCGACGATCCTGAAAGGGTCGAGCCGGTGGTTCGCGCCATGTTTCGCGGCCGTCGGGGAAGTGATCCTCAAGGTCGATCTCCCATCAGCGTGGGGCAGTTCAGGTAAATCGGATCTATCGACCCGCGCGACGGCCGTGTCAGAGGCATCGCGGGCGCTGCGCGATCGCAGGCCCGGCTTCCTCGGCGCACCGCCTGCAAACGCTCGGAGTCATTTGTCGATACTTGCGCTACGCCTTGAGGAAGGCGAGCAAGTCCGCGTTGATTTCGTCCTTTCGGGTCGAGCACATGCCATGCGGTGCACCCTTGTAGACCTTTAGCTGCGCGTTCTTGATCAACTTGGAGGAGAGCGTGGCCGAGGCACCAATGGGTACGATCTGATCGTCGTCGCCGTGTAGGATCAGCGTCGGCACGTCGAACTTCCTGAGATCTTCCGTGAAGTCCGTCTCCGAGAAGGCCTTGATGCAGTCGAAGACACCTTTGAAACCGGCCAACATTCCCTGCAGCCAGAACGAGTCGCGTAAGCCCTGCGAGACCTTGGCGTCTGGCCGGTTGGCGCCGTAGAAAGGGATGCTCAGATCCTTGAAGAACTGCGAGCGGTCGGCGAGGACGGCGGCGCGGATCTGATCGAACGCGTCCATTGGCAAACCACCGGGATTCGCGGCCGTCTTCAGCATCAGCGGCGGCACCGCACCGATCAGCACAGCCTTCGCCACGCGTTTCGTGCCGTGGCGTCCGATGTAGCGAGCGACCTCGCCACCGCCCGTGGAGTGGCCGACATGGATCGCATCCGTCAGGTCGAGCGTTTCGACGAGCGCCGCGAGGTCGTCGGCGTAGGTGTCCATGTCGTTGCCGTCCCAAGGCTGGCCCGAGCGGCCATGGCCGCGGCGGTCAGGGGCGATGCAGCGGTATCCGTGGGCACCCAGAAAAAGCATCTGGTCTTCCCAGGCGTCCGCGCTCAGCGGCCAGCCGTGGCTGAGGATGACGGGTTGGCCCTTTCCCCAGTCCTTGTAATAGAGGTCGACGGGGCCGGAGATCTTCTGACCGACAGTAACGTGCGGCATTGTGACCTTCCAATTCTCCGTAAAGGTGAGCGCGGCTTGGATTGCGAACACACTGCGGATCTGCCTCGTCGCGAGACCCGGGAGCGGATCGTTCGAGCCTGATGTCGATCAGACTCTCGTTGTCATCGATCGGCAGAGGTTCGAAGTAGGACACGGCGTTCATGGGAGTGGTTCCCGAGAATACTCACTTACGTAACACGGCATGATCAACGCGGTCGTCGTCCAGCGGAAGGCGGTTCAGGTCATAGCTCCGCCTGCAGGTGTGCCTCGACGAACCAGAGCCACTTGTCAATGCCCCGTGAGACTTCCGTGAACAGGTCGGCCGTGTCGAGATCGCCGAGTTCGCCTGCGTCGGCGATGGCTTTCCGCGCCAGCTTGCCGAAAGCCGCCAGTACAGACGATAGCGCCTCGACGTGGCTGCGGCCCTCCACCGCCGTGGCGGGGTACTCCGCCAGCGAACTCTGTCGCGCCACCACCCGGGCCGTTCCCTCGGCCACGCCGCCGAGTTGGACCGCCCGCTCGGCGATGTTGTCCACGTACTCCTCTACCGCCTCATTGACTTGATCGAACAGCTCGTGCCGGGCGATGAAGTGCGGCCCCTTCACGTTCCAGTGGGCCTGCTTGGTCTGCGTCTGCAGGTCAATGCAGTCGGCCAGGCGTTCGTTCAGGAGCTTGATCGACTTGATGCGGACTGCCTCGGAAAGATCGTTCTTGGTCTTGAACATCATGAGTCTCCTTGTCGTCTCGGATACCTGAATCGGAGCTTTCGTTGATCGACTTCGCCGAGGCTGACATGCACAAAGCACAACAGTCGGCGCCGATCAGTAACGCGGAAAATTTCGGCTAGACCCTTCATCGTTTCTCGAAGGCATGGTGTTCTGTCCGGTCCCGTCCTCCATCGGCTGAACTCTCTTGGCCTGACCGGAACCTCGTGTCTCGCGGACAAGGCATGGGATCTCGAACGGCATCAGAGATTCGTCCGAGACCAGCATCGATTTATCAATGATAACTCGTGTTTCAGACGGGGAAACTGAATTCTTATTCAGATCTACGCAAGTCGGCGGATTGGTTTGGTCGTGGTGCTGGCAGGCTCCGCAGGGTGATCGTAGAGAAAAGGGGCGTCTCGGGCAAGCGTCAAGCCCGGACGAACTGGTGGCCGGGAAGCCTGCGGACCAGCCGCTTCAATTCCAGGACGCTGAGCGTGGCCAGGACCTGAGAGGCAGTCAGGCTGGTGCGGGTGATCAGCTCGTCGACGCCGACGGGATGGTTGTCGAGCTGGCCGAGCAAGGATCGTTCCTGGTCGCTGAGGCAAAGCTCGGCCGGGTGGCGGACGGGGGTCTCGTCCGGGGCTGTGTGCACCTCGCGAACCAGCGGGCCAAGCTCCTCGAGGATATCGTCGACCGTCTCGACAAGCTTGGCGCCGTCGCGGATCAGGCGGTGGCAGCCGCGGCTGGCCAGGCTGTCCACCGGGCCGGGCACGGCGAAGACCTCGCGGTTCTGCTCCATGGCGTGGTGCGCGGTGGACAACGACCCGCTCCGCGGCGCGGCCTCAACGACCACGACGCCCAGGCAAAGGCCGGAAATTATGCGATTTCGCTGCGGAAAGAGGCCCGCCAGCGGAGCCTGGCGCATGGGCAGCTCGCTCAGAACGACGCCGTGCCGGGCGATCTCGCCGGCAAGCTCGGCGTGCTCGGGTGGGTAGACTTGCTCCAGCCCGTTGGCCAGGACGGCGATGGTGCGGCCGCCGGCCTTCAGTGCCCCCTGGT
>JBAUOX010000991.1:0-7213 GCA_049579985.1 Isosphaeraceae bacterium
AAGGCGCGGTCTGGGATCGGGGACGACTCGTGATTGCGGACATCGGGTTGCTCCCTTACTCAATGCCTCTCGGCTACCCAGCCGCCTTTTCAGGGATGGGACCCGCCGATATCTCCTTTTCTATCACGTCACGTCCCGCCGTGTCCATCGGAGCCGTTGCGTCAGTCCGGCCACTCGTTCGGTTTCTACGGCATCGCGACGGACCAGGTCGGTCTGAGCCAGGCGATGCCTTTGACCGCCCAGGCGACGACCAAGGTCAGCCTACCGACACCACCACCGCCCTCGCCGCCCCCACCGGTTATCGTCACGTCGGTGCACTGGGAAACCATCAAGGTCAAGGTCGGCAACAGCAAGAGGGCAAGAACGAAATCCGAGACAGCGCTCGAGATCCAATTCAGCGGGCTCGTCGCGGGCACGGGGGAACTTGCGGCTTATCAGCTCTCGAGCGTCACGACGAGAAGGGTCAAGACAAGGGCCGTCACGAGCTACAAGCCCATCCGGCTGACTTCGGCCGTGCCCGCTTCGAACCCCATGACCTCAATGGTTTCGCTTTTGCCCGCAATCAAGCCGAACCTCTCGCAGAGCGATCGAATCCTGATCATTGCGGCCGACCTCACCGACACCTACGGCCGCCCCATCGACGGCAACGACGACGGCGTGCCCGGCGGCAATTACGTGGCCATCGTGACCAAGAACGGCGGGACCGCAGCCGCCGTCGCCGCCCCGGCCACCATGATGGCCAGGGCCGTCGACGCCGTTCTTCAGCCACCGGGTTCGTTCCTCGTCATACGCCGCCTGCGTGGAATGCTGGCCGCCGTCGAGCTCGATGATCAGTCGCGGTCCGTGCGAGACGAAGTCGACGATGTACGGGCCGATTGGCTCCTGGCGGCGGAACTTCGTGCCGACGAACCGGTGCGCGCGGAGGTGTTTCCAGAGCAGCCGCTCGGCATCGGTCATGTCGCGACGGAGCTGGCGAGCGAAGTCGCGGGTCATCGGACCCTCTCCCTCACCCTCCCCCGCGAGGGGGGAGGGAACGGAAAGAAACCCTCCCCCGCGTGGGCGGAGGGAACGGAAAGAAACCTTCCCCCGCATGGGCATTGGTATCTACACAGGTTATCCCAGGTCAGGCCAGGAGCGGAAGGGAGCGGAAGATGATATTCTCTCAACGAAACCACATACCAGGGGCCAACCACTTTCTGGCACCCGGAAGCGTGGGTAGCCCCCGACGCCCCAACGCCGCGCGGAGTGCGCGCCCTCCTGGGAACGGCAGGTCTGTGGTAGGATGAATCAGGCCTTGATCGCGAGTTCGCGCCGATCCTCACCACGAGTTGGCGCGACTCGGTTGGGATCGCGTTCCCAAGAGGAGAGGGTCGGCTCATGCCCGATCGTACGACCATGAAAGCCGCGCCGAGCACGCTGGTCGAAGGTCAGCGACTTGACCAGCCCACGTTTCACGCGCGCTACGAGGCGATGCCGCCCGGAACCCGGGCCGAACTGATCGATGGAGTGGTTTATATGCCCAGCCCTCTCGGTCATGCCCACGGCCGTGCCCAGGTCCCCGTGATCGCGTGGCTCAGCTCCTACCTGGAAAATACGCCCGGCGTGGACGTCCTGGACAACGCCACCACCATCCTCGGCTGGAAGAGCGAGCCGCAGCCGGATGCGCTGCTCCGCGTCCTCCCCGAATGCGGCGGCCGGAGCCATGAGGAAGAAGGCTACATCCACGGCGCCCCGGAGTTGGTTGTCGAGGTTTCCAAGGCGACACGGTACATGGACCTGGGGCCAAAGAAGGCCGATTACGAGCGGGCCGGGGTGCTGGAATACGTCGTCCGCGCGATCGAACCGGACGAAATCTTCTGGTTCCGTCAGGAACAGGGTGTGCTGGTGCCACGACCGATCGGAGACGATGGGTTGTACCGTTCGACGGTGTTTCCGGGCCTTTGGCTCGACCCGGCCGCACTTTTGAAGGGTGATACGCGGCGGCTCCGCGCCGTGGTCGAACTGGGCTGCGCCACGCCGGAACATGCCGCGTTCGTCGCCCGGCTGGCCGAGCCCCGTGCCCCGTCCTGATTACGCCCGCCCGGCCACCCAACCCGCGCGCCCAGTCATTCAGGCGGCGTTCCCTGGCCAATCGGTGTGCCGGAATTGGCGACGCACTTATCTTGGGCGGACAAGGTAGGCAAAGAGTGCGCGGTTGTTCGCTGCCCTGAGCAGATTTCCCAGATGAAGTGCGTGGCGCTTATCGCTCCTCACGTCGAGCCTCGTTGTCCACGACGACAACCCGCTTTCGGCCCCCGTGACCGTCGACGGGGTCAGGGCACGGACGATCAAGATCGGTACAGGCAAGAAGGCCAAAAGCACGACCGGACCGGAGGACGTTGGGGGCCAATCTCGTTTCCCGGGCGCCAGAACGGGGGTGCCCCTTCCGCTTCTGGTAATCTCAGGCTTGGCCACGCAAGACAACGGGCTTCGATTCCTCTCGAGGCGCTGCCAACACTTCTGTCCTCGCTCGGGGCGTTTTGTCTGTTTGAACTCCGTGTTTTCCAGGCATTCTCTAGACAATTTACGGTTCATCTGTTCAGTACATGGATGCCCAGCTCAACACGCTGCCAACACTTCCTGTCCGCGATCGGACAGTTTTTCGCTGCTTGAACTCCGCGTTTCTCGGACTTTTCTATACCAGTTGCGGCCCAGCTTCTCAGGCCATGGACACCCAACACAACACGCGTCCAATACCTCGTGTCCTGCACGGCCTCTGCGACCGCAGGTTTCCCGGAGTCATTCCTTATCCTTCCCTGGAGCAGGCTTCTTGGCCGCTTCGGTAGCCTTTTCCTTGGCTAACGGCTTCCCTGCAAGCAGGGTGTCGATCTCGTTCGTCAGCTTCTCGCGGATGTCGGGACTGTAACCGACGTGGGCCGACTGGACGACTCCCTTGCCGTCGAGGAGGACAAGCGTGGGGAACCCTTCAACATCGAAGGCCTTGCCGATCGAGCCGCTGGGGTCAAGACCGATCTGACCGGCGGGGGTGCCCGTCAGGCTGATCTTCTTGGCGACCAGCGTCTTCTCGACGAGCTTGCGGACCTCGGAAAGTTCTTTCGGTTCCGAGTCCTGGCTGAGCGCGACCACCACGGCGTCCTTCTTGTCCTTGGCGAGTGCCTCGATCAGCTTCTGGATCTCGGGCAGCTCCTGAATGCAGGGACCGCACCAGGTGGCCCAGAAATCGATCACGACGACTTTGCCGGCGAGCTCCGCCTTGGTGACCGTCCGGGTCTTGTCCGGACCGTCCAAAACGGTCAAGGTGAAGTCGGGCGCCGGCTTGCCAAGCATCTCGTTCACCGCGAACTTCGGCTCCTCACCACCGCCCGGCCGTTCCAGCAGCGAATCGACCTTGGCGAATCCCTTGGGAACTTCATAGGCGAAGGATCGGTCCTTGGCGACCTGGGTGTTGACGGCGCCCGAGATCCAGCCGAACTGCTCGATGGAGATCGACTGCCCGGCTGGAACGCTCCTGGAGAGAGTCTTGGGATCGATCTGGAACTCGATCCGGGTCAGCAGCTTGGTGGCGGGATCGACGTCCAGGCGGATGTCCGGTCCCTCCTGCTGATCGATGAGGAGCGCCTGGGCACCGGACGCGGCAGCTTTGGGATTCTCGGGAGCAAGCTGGAGTGAGCCGCCAAGCTGTCCCAGGGCCGCGGCGGCGTCCGGAGAAGTCAGCAGGTTGAGAAGCACAAACATGGACGCGCCGGCTGGCCCGCCAAAGAGGACCGCCCCGGTCGGACCCTGGCGGAAGGTCTCGAAGTTGATCTCCCCGGGCGCCGGCTCGCTCGTGTACCGCTTGAGGGGTATCACGGTCGTGGTCATGGTCTTACCATCGCTGACCAGCCGGACCGGGCCGGCGTCGAAATCCATCTTGTTGGGCCGGACGAATGTCAGCTTCAAGGGAAGCGTCTGCTTCTGGGGCTTGCCGGCGACGGTCATCGCCATCACGAACTGGCCTTCGTCGGTGTACGAGCTCAGATCCTTGTAAGCCTTGGCCACCTCGGCCAGCAATGTCTTGGCCTTGGGATCGGCTGGTTTGGCCGGAGCGGCAGCTCTGGCCTCGGGCTGGGGCGGAGCGTCCTGAGCCCGGGTCCAGCACATGGCCAGACCGAACGCCAGCGTCAGGCCGCCGGCGAGCGTGGCCGGCCAGGCGAAGCGCGCCCATCTCTTCGAAGCAGTCATCACGATGTCCTTACGGGAGATAAGCCGGATCCGCGACCGCGCTCCGTGCTCGCCCGCTCGCCCGACCGCAATGAGATGTTTATTCTATACTCGAATTGCTTTCATCGTCGACCCGTGCAAAGGGCTCGCTCATGCCCGCGAGCCGCCGGTCGTGGGCCGAGTGGGCTGAAACATATCAAGCCTCGGGCGGCGTCGCCGAGCGTTCCCCGTCAGCGCTCCAACTCCGGTTGGATCTTGCCGCTGCTGTCGAGGGAAGGGCGCCCTTCGGGGAGTCATCGGCACGGGCGGGATCGGTGTCCTGGGCGGCACTCCCGCAGCAGGGGCGGGGGGGAAACAGATGGCCCATCTTGTCGCGCTTGGCGTCGAGATAGCGCTGGCGTTCAGCATGGGCGGGTGCAATGATCGGCACCTGGTCGACCACGGCCAGGTCATAGCCGTAATAGACAAAGGCGTCGGTCTTCTTGGGATTGTTCGTCAGCAGGCGGACCTTGGTGAGTCCCAGGTCTTTGAGGATTTGCAGGCCAATGCCGTAGTCGCGCAGGTCGGCTTGATAGCCCAGCGCGATGTTGGCCTGCACGGTATCAAGCCCCTTGTCCTGCAGATTGTACGCGCGGATCTTCTCGATAAGGCCGATTCCCCGGCCCTCCTGGGGAAGGTAGATCAGGGCCCCCACGCCCTCGTCGCCGATCATGGCCAGGGCCATGTGGAGCTGGTCGCCGCAGTCGCACCTCAGGGAATCGAGGAGGTCTCCCGTGAAGCACGAGGAGTGAAGCCGGACCAGGGGCGCCTCGACCCTGCTCAGGTCGCCCATGACCAGCGCGATCGGCTCGTTGCCGGGCTCGTGCTGGACCCTGTAGGCGATGATTCGGCCCTGGCCATACCGGGTCGGCAGGTCTGCCTCGGTCGCGCGATGCACGAGCTTTTCGCGCAGGCGGCGATACTTGATCAAGGCCTCGATCGAGACGATGGGAAGCCCGTGCTCCCGGGCGATGGCGTGCAATTTCTCTCGTCCCGCCATGCGGATGCCGTCGGTGATCTCGCAGATCACGCCGGCAGGAGTCAATCCCGCCAGTCGGGCCAGGTCCACCGCCGCCTCGGTATGGCCCGCGCGGCGGAGCACGCCCCCTTCCTTGGCGACGAGCGGAAACAGGTGGCCGGGACGTACCAGGTCGGCCGGCCTGGTTGCCGGATCGAGGATCGTGCGGACCGTCCGCGCCCGCTCCTCGGCGCTGATGCCTGTCCGGCACGAGACATGGTCCACCGGAATCGTGTACGGCGTCTGGTGCGGCGCCGTGTTGTGATCGACCATCGGATGCAGATGGAGCCGGCTGGCCACTTCGGGCAGGATCGGCATGCAGAGCAGCCCGCGCCCATGCGTGATCATGAATGCGATGATCTCGGGGGTAATCTTCTCCGCGGCCGCGATGAAGTCTCCCTCGTCCTCGCGGTCTTCATCGTCCACGACGATGATGACACGGCCGTCCCGCAGTGCCTGAAGCGCGTCTTCGATCTTGGAATATTCCTCACCCATCGGCACGTCCTGATCTACGATCATTCGAGGGCGAATCACCTGGTCAGCAGCCTGACCGTGGCAACGTCGCGAGATCAACTGACCCTATTCTACACGAACCGGCCAGTCCCGGCGCTGTCCGCGGGCTTGCCCTGGCATGTCCGGTTGCCTTGAGGACGAATCCTGGTCACACTGAAGAGCAGCGAAAGCCAGGCAGGAAGACCTGGCCGGGCCCCGGGCGAAAACGTCTCGACTCAGAAAGGGAGCTGCCTCCATGGCGATCCCAAACCCCACCAAGACACAGCGGATACCGCGCCTCGAAAACGGCGATCACCTTTCCGCGGGCGAGTTCATGGAGCGCTATGAAGCCATGCCCGGCCTCAAGAAAGCTGAGCTCATCGACGGAGTCGTCTACGTGCCTTCACCAACGCGATGGGATCTCCACGCCGTTCCACACCAGGCGATGGCGACTTGGCTGGGGATCTTCTGGACGAACACGCCAGGAACCCAGGCCGGCGACAACGGGACCCTGCGGCTCGACCTCGAAAATGTTCCCCAACCCGACCTTACCTTGATCGTGCTGCCCTCGCACGGTGGTCAGGCCGAGATCGATCTAGACCATTACATTGCCGGAGCCCCTGAGCTGGTTGGCGAGATCTCTGCGAGCAGCAAGAGCATCGATCTGAACTCAAAGCTCAGGCTCTACTTGCGGAACCGAGTTCAGGAGTACATCGTCTGGCGCGTCGAGGATGAAGCGATCGACTGGTTCGTCCAGCGCCAGGGTCGGTTCGAGCGAATCGAGCCCGTCGCCGCGGGCATCATTCAAAGCGAAGTCTTCCCCGGCCTCTGGCTCGATCCCCAAGCCCTCATCAAGCTCGATCTGGTTCGCGTTCTCCACGTCCTTCAGCAAGGTCTCGAAACCCCCGCCCATTCGGCGTTTATCGCCAGGCTGGTGCAGAATGCAACTGGCCGCGGCGAACCAGGTTGACGGACCGACTCGACTTTGGCAAGGAGCTGATCGCGGTTCTGGCCCGGACCGTCCTGCAACCGGCCCGGTGACCGGCCAAGAACACTCGCCGCTTTCCTTCCGTTGGCTCGTCCCTGATATTCTCAAGAAGGCCTGAGCCCGAGCCGGAACCCGGGGGCAGCCGCTCTCATCCGCGACACTCTTGAGATCCTGATCGAGCCGTCCCTGCTGCCGCGGTCGCTTGCCGCGCGTGGCCATCATCTTTAGGAATGCGGAATGGGGAACGAATTGATTCCGGATTCCCCATTCCGCATTCCAAATTAGAGAGGGGGTCAGGCCCTTGCAAAGAGATTTCTAACTCGCTACGGTTCTCTAGACCACCGTCAAGAGCGCCGTGGAGAGTTCCCACGATGCCGGCCAATCTGCCGCCACAGTATCACAAGGCCGAGTATGAGTTCCGGGGCGCCTCGACACCCGGTGAACGTCTTGAAAAGCTCCGCGAGATGTATCGGCTG
>JBAUOX010000992.1:0-4275 GCA_049579985.1 Isosphaeraceae bacterium
CTCGGGCTTGGTGCCGGCCGGCTGGCGGATCAACCAGACCGAACCGACCGGCTCGCTGGGATACTTGATCCAGGCGTCGGTTTGATCCTGGATGATCGCGAAGGATCGCGGGACCCCCACCTTGAGCCGATTCAGGCTGGTCAGGGCCGCGAAAGCGCCTTCCCCGGCGTCTTGACCCTTCTTGCGTAGGGGTGAGGCCAGAAAGGCGACCGCCGGCACGGCGATCACCAGCTTGATCAGGCTACCCAGAACGATGCTGCCATAACGGTAGAAGTCGCGGCGGGTCATTCCGAGAACTCCCCTGATAGGGACCAACTGGAAAGCAAAGAGTCGCTCCAGAGAGCCGGCTCCTACGGAGGCCGGTCTGGTCAGATCCCGGTTGTGAGGATCGACATCGAGATACAGGAAGGAGGGCGGAACGGGCAGGTTGGTTACGAAAAAGTCATGGTTACTCAAGAGAAGGCACGAAGGAGCCTGCCAGACCTCGCGGCAGGCGCCGGTCCTCTTATCCTTGCGCGGTAACCGTGGCGGGATCAAGAGCCTGGCGTACCGCGCGCAACACGCGGTCCACGTTCTCGGCCATTGCCCCGGAAAGGGTGACCCCGGCCGCGGCTCGGTGCCCGCCGCCTCCCAGCGTCGCGGCCAGTTGCGCGCAATCGAGCCCGTTGCGCGACCGCAGCGACACCTTGACCCCGCCGCGGGCCTGCTCGATGAAGAGCATGCCCACCTCGACTCCGCGCATGCTGACCGTGAAATCGACCATGTCTTCCGAATCCTGGGGAATTGCGCCGGTGCGCTCCAGGTCGGCGCGTGAGATGGTCGCGTAGGCAACCCTGCCGCCCATGTCGGTCCGCAATCCCGAGAGCGTCTCGCCCATCAGCCGCAGCCGTCCCAGGGTATTGCGCTCGAAAAGGTCGCGGTAGATCGCCGCGATATCGGCGCCCGCCTCGATCAGCTCGGCCGCGGCGCGAAGCGTCCCGGGCCGCGTATTGGTGTGGCGAAACCAGCCGGTATCCATCGCGATCGCCGTGAGCAGCCCCGTGGCCACCTCGCGGGTCAGCGCTGCTCCCAGCGCAGCGACCGCCGACATCACGAGTATTCCCGTCGCCTCGGCCGCCGTGTCCTTGATGAATAGCGCACCCAGGTCGTCCTGGCTGACGTGATGATCGATCACGACGCGACGCCCCGGGAAAGCTCGGACATACTCGGCCATGTCGCCAAGCTGGCTCCACGCCGAGAGGTCGAGAATCAGTGCAACCTCGCGATCCGCCAGATCGGCGGGGTGGACCGCAGTCCCGAAATGCTCGAACAACGATCCGTCGGGATCGAGAAAGTCATACCGGGGCGGCGTGGGGCTGACGTTGACCACCCGGACATCCTTCCCCTTTTGTCGCAGCAGGCCGGCCATGCCCACTTCCGAGCCCAAGGCGTCGCCGTCGGGCCGGACGTGCGTCGTCACGAGAAATCGGTCATGGGTTTCGATCAGGTCAGCCAGCGGGGTCCAGTCAATGATCATGCGGATTCCGGGTCGAACGGCAGGAGGGTCCAGGAGAATGCTGTTCCAGGTTACCCCGCCTCGATTCGGCGTCGCAATCCCGGTCGTATTCCGACCCTGTTGGCCGCTCTCCACAACAACTTGAATCGCCCTGACGCTTTCAGGTGGTGTAAGTCTCGGTCCGGAATCGCCCAATGTGCTCGCGGATCCAGGCGATGGTTTCTTCCAGACCCTGATCGAGGCTGTACCGAGGATTCCAGCTCCAGAGCGACTGGGCCAGCGCAGTGCCGGCGAGCAGGCGTTCGACCTCGCTGGCCGCGGGACGGAGGCGGTCGGTCTCGGATTCGACGGCGATCGGGCGGCCCAGCAGCCGGCCAATCCGCTCGACCAGCTCGCCGATCGAGATGTCCTCGCCCCGGCCAATGTTCACGGCCCGCCCCACGGCCCCCTCGCAGGCGGCGATCGCGACGAATCCCTGGGCCGTGTCCTTGACATAGGTCAGGTCGCGGCGGGGGTCGATCCGACCCAGCTTCACGACGGGCCGCACCAGGGCCTGGCTGACGATCGTCGGAATGATGGCACGGGCCGATTGCCGGGGACCAAAGGTGTTGAAGGGGCGAAGAATTGTCACCGGCAGGCCGAATGAGCGGTGATAACTCTCCCCCAGTGCATCGGCGGCGATCTTGGTCGCGGCGTAAGGAGATTGCCCGCACAGCGGATGCTGCTCATCGATCGGCACATACCG
The DNA here is from genome assembly GCA_049579985.1 of Isosphaeraceae bacterium. Taxonomy (GTDB): domain Bacteria; phylum Planctomycetota; class Planctomycetia; order Isosphaerales; family Isosphaeraceae; genus Aquisphaera. The sequence continues at coordinate 2,241 of JBAUOX010000992.1, forward strand.
CGCTGTGCCGTAGACTTCCGAGGTCGAAGTGAGGACCAGCCGCTCGAGTGCCGAAGAGCCTCGGCAAGCGTCCAGGACGTGAGCCGTGCCCAGGACATTCGTCTGCACCACGTCGTGCGGGTTCTGATACGAGTAAGGGATCGCGATCAAAGCCCCCAGGTGAAACACCCAAGCTCGGTCCGCCACGGCGGCGCGGACGGCCTCGGGATCCTTGAGATCGCCCCGGTGCACCTCGAGCTCGGCCTGGATGTCCGCCGGCAAGTCGTCGAGATGACCCCGGTCGTCGCGACCATTGTACCGCACCAACACGCGCACCCGGTGTCCGTCGCGTACCAGTCGTTCGGTCAGGTGGCTGCCGATAAAGCCCCCTGCGCCGGTCACCAAAACCGCATTCGGCATGTTCTCGCCACTCCTTGCGGCTACGCCTCGGAACGAGGCGAGGTCTCCCTTGCGGTCAGCGGTGCCAATCCTAAGGATTTTGCCGGCACTTGACCACGCGAAACCCGCCTTGGATGCTCCGTTGATCTGACCCAGTCCGAAAAGAGAACGCGACAAAGTATCTTTCCTTGAGCGGATAAGCTTCGAAAATACTCCCACCTTTCTTAGATGCCCCTAAGTTTCTAAAGCCTCTATTTTGCCTCGTCGATACTTATAACCAAGGACAACGGAGGTCTGAACAAGAACAGCTTGAATCGAAGATGGATGGCTTCTACGAGCGATGAAGACAACACGACCCGGAGAACGACCGATGACTTTACGACTGGTCTTGGTCAGTCTGGTGGCGGCGATGGGGTTGACGATTCCCAGCGCGCCTGTGATCGAGAGCTGGGTCGCCTCCACTCAGAACTGGATGAATGCCAGATTCGCCGATTGGGACACCCGGAACCCGCAAACCGCGGATTACGTGATCGTCAGCGACTTTTACGACATGAAGCGTCTCGCTCCTCGTCCTGCGAGACGTTCCCTCCCCGCCACTGGCCCGCAGCCGTCGGACCGGCCCGGCCTGCCGATCGCATCGTCCGCGGCTTTTTCCAGCAAGCCGGCATTGCTTCAAGACACCCGGTCCGCCGCGGTGCGACCGGTGTCTTTCGTGCGGAAGAGGCAGTCATTCGAGCCGATCCGGGTTGGCGAGAAGCTCAGCCTGGGCATCGCCTACGAACTCAATCTCAAGAACGAGGGGACCGGCGTGGTGCCGCCACAGGTGGTCCGGAAACCGGCCGCGGCCGTTCGGTTCGACCCCATCCCCGTAGTCAGAAACGTCTATCGAGGGGTCCAGCTCGAGCTGGCTCAGTGGAGCAGGACGTTGAGTTCTGTGCTCCCCCGGGTGGTCTTCCCGGCATCCTCACCCCGGCGATTCGAGCCGATCGTCGTGGCCAAGAATCCCCGAGGCGGGGTCGCTGATTCAGCTCAGCCGCTGAAAAAAGGAATCGGGATCAATCCTGCCGTGGCCGGTGCGCCGCGGCCTGCCATGGCCAGTGCGTCGCGGCCTCCCGTGACCAGTCCGTCGCGGCCTGCCCTGGCCTCAGAATCGAGCTTTGGTCCGATGGAAACCAGCACGAGCCTTTACTTTGCCGGTGAGCTGACGCCCCCGGCGAAGAGCGTGCTGCCCACACCACCGATGGTGCCGACGAAGCCGTCGGCGACGCCGGTTGCCGTTCGCCCGCCGCTGTCCCCCGCGGTGACTGAGACTCGTGAGCTGCCGGACGATTTGGACATCGAGGCGGCCGGTGAGCTGGTTCGGCAAGACGACGGGTTTGGAGCACCCGCACCGGCAGCGAAGGCTCCCCTCACCGCGGCAACGCCACGGTTCGAGCCCCTGGAAGTAAGCTGCGATTACTACGTGGGAACCGCGTTTGAGCTGAATTTCCGCAATGACGGGTTCAACATCCCGGCCGAAACTGTCGTACACACGGCGAAGATCGATGTGCCAGCGCCGCATTCCGCTCGCGAGCTCAGCCGGGCCGTGAAGCTGACCAGGGATGCCGTCTATGCCTGGGTGAACGTGTTCACCGGGCCGGCCCTGGTGACCGTCTCA
>JBAUOX010000993.1:0-4591 GCA_049579985.1 Isosphaeraceae bacterium
CCGATGGGTTTTTGCCTTCGTGGACGTACTCGCGAACCAATCGCGTCAATGTCGTTAAAGCCAACGCTTGCCGACTTGTGAAAAGGTGACCAAAACAATTCATTCCGTAATTCGGCACCTGCACTCGCCGTATTCCTCGCACATCAAGTTCCTCATCAGGAATGAGCGACAGCGGTTCGGCACTAGATTGCTCTTGTTTGTGCATTTCTTTTTCGGCTTCTCTGACGCCTTTCACATCGCTCTCCCTTGGCGACCGGTAAAAGCGCCCTTGTTCAGTGGAGCGGGTTGTGACTACCGCGACCAGCCGTGCGTCATTCGCACCGCCGCACCGAGCCTTGAGCTGTTCGCGGACACGCGCCACAGGCGTCGTGTATCCACAGCACGGACAGGTGGCTGAACCGCGTTTCACCGTGCCGTCGAACTTCGGGTCCTCGATATTGGTTTTCGGGTCATCCTGGTCCACCCAGCCGTCAAGCTGCTTCGCGATGATTTGGAAGTCCACTCGCTTGCGCCGCGGCAGCAGTTGCAGGCTGATGGAGCGGTTGGCCTTCTTGGCTAGCCAGAGGGAGCGGATGAGCGGGACTTCTGCTCCACAGCCGGGGCCCTCGCACTGGATGGTCCGCGCCCAAAGGTAGGCGATGGGCGTCGCGCCGTCTGGATCTTTGGGATAGAACTCGGCCAGTTCCTTCTCGGCCTCGCGCTTGATCCACTCTCCCCACTTACGCACCTCATCAGCGAGGCGCTGGCCATACTTCGGGATGTATTCGAGGACAACCTTGTTGAGCAACACGGGGATCGGGTTGAGATCGCTGGCGAATGCGTCCGCACCTACGCGGAGGGCTTCTAGCGGGATGGAACCGCCCCCGCAGAACGGATCCACGACAAGCGGCCGGGTGCCAGGCGCGCCGCCGAGCGCCTCGTGCGCGGCCTGGGTCAGAGCGCGGCTGGTGTCGAGGTACTCACGCACGGTCGAGTTGTCCCAGTTGGCGAAATCGGCGATGAAGTCGAGCAGCGCGAACCGGAGCTTGTTGAGGTGGGCTGGGTCGTTCGGGTCGAGATCGATCCCCTTCGCTTTGGCCGCGACGATCCCCTCCCACTGACCGAAGCTCTCCTTCGAGGCGGTTTCGTGCAGAGCATTCGTGTTATAGACCTTCTCGGCGAACTCGGTGATCAGCCGCGCCGCGGCGTCACGAAACGCTTGGGGGCAGTTGTCGTCGGCCGGGTCGGGCCAGAGCGATGCGCAGATCACCGCCCGGCAGGCCGCCAGCGGCCGCCGCGCCCACCAGATATGCAGCGTCGAGATGTGCCCGTGCCGGATCGACTTCTCCCGCCGTGCGTGCGCGCTGATGCGCTTGATGGGAAGATCGACTTCGATCAATCGCTTGGGGTAGCTCATGTTGGCAGTTCGTGATGGAGGTACGGCAAGCCAAAGGGCGCGTCGATCGAAGAGTGATCGCCGGCCAGCAGGTCACTTGTGGGCGGTCTCCTCGATCTCCCTGAGGAGTTGCTCGAGGACGCCTGGTTCCTCCCCCTCGATCACGAGGTGCTTGACGAGACTATCCTGGGCAGCCAGTAGCCGGCGTGCTCGGTCAAAATCGACTCTGAGCTTCTTCTCGGGTGGTGGTGCGAGGATCGCGTTGAATGAGAAGTCGACCCCCCGCCTCAATGCGACCAGTCTGCCAACCCACCCGTTTGCCTTCTCGACGATCGATGATCCAGAGAGCAGGTCAAACGAGATCGGCTCCACAACGTTGATCGTGCCGTTGACGTATGAGCCCTGGAATTCGTATGCGTAGTCCACGTTGCCCAGCTTTCGCGGTTGGAGGGTTGTCCCTGGCGATCGGTCGCGGACCGTTCTTTCGAAGTCCGACCAGATCTGCGACTCCTGGCGGCCTTGCCGGATTGGCCGCTCGTGGCGGGTGACAAATTGCCTGAACAACTCGTCAAAACGTGAATCTGGATCGTCTATCATTCCGCCGCACAAGGGGCCCAAACGAAAAGTCGTTGAATCCTCGGGAAGAACCAGGCTCATCAGCCCTCCGAAGGTCTCGGGGAGATCCTGGATCGTCGGGAACTTGCCGCCTTCAGATCTGAAGGCCTCGGAGAGCTCATCGAAATTGTCCGTAAGGTTTCGCACCACGTTCCTGTAGTGGTTGCCATCAAATGAGTCCTGGAAGAACTGGCCGATCCTCGCGTATCGGGTGTTGAACTGGACTCGAAGCCGATGCTTCTGGGAAACAAGCATGGCCAACCCCACGTTCACGCACTCTCCCGATGCCGCGTTGTGCACGTACTTGATAAGAGCAAATTCATAGTAGGTCATGATCGACACACCTGAGCGAGTCGGCCCGGTTCGGTTTCAAGGTAGGGCTGGGATCTCCGAAGCAGGTATAAACGCCCATTCATTGTAACCCGTGCTCCTTACGGATCACATCTGGACCGATCATATAGTGCTCAACCTGGACCACGACTTCCCATCCCAGCCGTGCCGGATCTTGAACCATGTGCAGCTCGGGCTGGCTACCACAGTTAAAGACCGTGTAAAGCCAGTAGTCCCCCTTGAGTCGCTGGGCGGTCTTGAATTCGTTGGACGTCAGCGAGATCTGGCCCACCGTGGCCCTACCCTTGACCTCGATGAACCGGACCTCGATGGCCGTTCTCGGGTCTTCGGGGTGGGGCCGGCGAGAGATCAGGTCGAAGCCGCGGTTCTCGCTCTCGACGCTCTCGACCTGCCATCCCCGTGATTCCTCGTGGCGAATCACGAACTCCACCGCAATCCGTTCGATGTCTGCGTCCTCGACCATGGGCGCGAGTCGAGGCGTGGCCCGTTCGGGGTGGGGCAGAACCCAGGCACGGCCGATGTGAACGATGTCGGCGATGGTGCAGTGCAGCTCCCTCTCGAGTTCAAGGAGCCGCTGCTCGAGCCGGTCGTTGAGCCGGTCGAGATGAGCTTCGGCCTGGGAGATCAAGCCGTCGAGGCCCTGGATCGTTTGCCCCTGGATCTGGCGATCCAGCAGGTCGGCGAGTTGCCGGTTCTGGCGATCGATCAACGCGTTGAGCGAGATCTCCACATGCCGGCGGATTGTCTCGATCTGGTGCTCACGCTCGCCCGCCATCTCGGACAGAAAGGGCTGCAGCGCCTGCTCCAGCAGAATTCGCTCGACCTCACTCCGTTCGGGATAGTGGCCGTTTTCGGGCGCGGGTGTTCCCGCGGGTGCAGGAACCATGCCGTCCAGGAAGATCGTCGGCTGTCGAGCGTTCATTGCCCCACCCGGGCCGATCTCGATCACAAACAGCCGCCGATGGAGGGTGTTGCCGTGGCCATCCTTGACCGAGGCGGCGAAGGCGTCGAGCTGGGCCGGCTGGTTGCGCTGAAGGTCGAAGAAAACCGCCCCCCGCCGCAGGTGGTCGGCCACACGCTCCAGAACGTCTTCCCGAACCACCTCAAAGAGCGGATGCCCCGGCGTCACCCATTCCAGTGCCGGGTCCGAGGGAAGGAGCGTCTTGTCGAAAACGATCTTGGCATATTCCCGCCCCAGGTGGCCGAATCGAGGCTCCAGCTTCAAGCCAAGAGAGATCAGGCTGCGTGGAACCTTGCCGATCCGGTAAACGTGAATGCCCTTGGCGAGGGACCTGGGTTGAATTCCCGCGACCGGCGCGGCCTGGACGAAGAAGTCCTCGACCACTTCCGGCACGAGTCTCCGTTCGCGAGCCTCGACGGACTTTCCCACAATCGACGAGAGGTTCAGCTCTCTCTTGGCCAGTCCCTCCAGGGTCGACTCGGTGATCGCCCGGAACCGCTGGGGATTGACGTCGCGAACGATCCGGGCCTCGATGTCCGGGACGTTGGTCTTGCGGATGTAGAGGTCGCGGAAGAGCTTTTCCAGCAGGTTGCCCGGGAAGATCTCGCCGACCACATCGAAGACCTGGTCGGTTCCCAGCTCATTGCGGATCTCGCGGAGCCGCTCCAGCAGCTTGGCCAGGACACGCCCCTCGTTGGTGTTCACCGCGACGAAATTGAGGATGAGGCAGTCGTACTCCTGGCCGTAGCGATGGATGCGTCCCATGCGCTGTTCCAGCCGCACGGGGCTCCAGGGGATATCGAAGTTGATCATGAACCAGCAGAACTGGAGGTTGATCCCTTCGCCGGCGGCCTCGGTCGCGGCCAGCACCTGGGCCTGCTCCTTGAAATCGCGCTCGGCATAAATCCGCGTGCCCGGCGTGTCGCGGTCGCCGATCTTCATGCCGCCGTGAATCTGCGTGACCGAGAGCCCCCACTCGCGAAGCTTGCCCAGGGGACGGCTGTCCTTGCCGTCGCCCACCAGGTAGTCGAGCGTGTCCTTGTGCTCGGTGAAGATCAGCAGCTTCATGCGCCGATCGTCGAAGATCCCGTGCTCGGTCAGGACACTGCGCAGCTTGGAGATCTTGGTACTGTCTTTTGTCTCGAGATGCTTGGCCTGGGCTATCAGGGCGGTGAGCCGGGCGATTTCCTCGCGCAGCACGACGGGGTCAACGGAGACGACCTCTTCCTCCAGCCGTTCGAGCAGCTCGTTCTGCTCGTCCTCGGGCAGCTCGTCGAAGTCATCGGGCA
>JBAUOX010000994.1:0-1807 GCA_049579985.1 Isosphaeraceae bacterium
GCGACGACTAGCCTGCTAGAATAAGTCAACCTGCTGGAAGGCCAGAGATTCGGGCTTGATTGTGATCTTCATCGATCCCCCTGAAAGGCGGCCTTCAAGCAAGACCGTCAGGGGATTCTTCAAAGACAGGGGGAACTCATGAGCCTTGTGAAAGACCAAGCGATCCGGCTGATTCAGTCCTTGCCCGATGACTGCTCGATCGAGGATATTCAGTATCACTTGTACGTTCAGCAGAAGGTCGAACATGGCTTGGCCGCGACCGAGGCCGGGCAGTTTGTTTCTCAGGAGGAAGCGGAACGGAGAGTCGCTGAATGGGTCAAATCCACTGGTCCGAGCCCGCTCTCGACGACCTCAAGGACATCGTGAGCTTCGTGGCGAAAGATTCACCCACCTATGCAGTGAAGCTGGCGAACCGGATCATCGAAGCCCCTCGTCGCTTGGCGACTTTCCCCAGGCTCGGGTCAATCATGCCAGAACTGGGACAAGATATCGTTCGAGAGCTCCGGATCCGGCCCTACCGCATTATCTACCGTGTGCGAGATCCCGACTGCTATATTCTCGCTGTCGTCCATACGAGCCGGGATCTGTCAGGATTCACACCACCGGAAGAGCCGATTTGGGAACAGTCGTCTTGAAAAGCTTACGATGCTTGCAAGGAGCAAAATCGATGAGGTTGGGCTCACGCCTTGTTGCCTTCCTGGCCTGTTCCTTTGCCGGGATCATGATCGCGGCTGATGCACCCCCGTCCGTGCCTGCGATTGTTCTCCGCCCCTCACGCGTCTTCGATGGGATTTCACCCGAAGCCCACGAGGGCTGGGTTGTGGTGGTTCGTGGCGAGAGAATCGAGGCGGCTGGGCCGGTGGGGGAAGTGAAGGTTCCCGAAGGCGCCCGCGTGATCGAGCTGCCGGAAACCACGCTGCTGCCGGGGCTCATCGATGCGCACACGCACGTGCTGCTGCACCCGTACAACGAAGCCCTGTGGAACGATCAGGTGCTCAAGGAGGCGCTGGCACTGCGGGTTTGCCGGGCGACCAACCATCTGAAGAACATTTTACTCTCGGGGTTCACCACGATCCGCGACATGGGAACCGAAGGGGCCGGTTATGCGGATGTGGGGCTCAAGCAGGCGGTCGAGCAGGGAATCATTCCCGGCCCGCGAATGCTCGTGACCACCCGCGCAATCGTGGCAACGGGGTCTTACGCCCCCAAGGGGTTTGCTCCTGAGTGGCACATCCCTCAGGGCGCCGAGGAGGCCGACGGGCACGATGCGCTGATCCGGGTCGTCCGCGACCAGATTGGTCGTGGAGCCGACTGGATCAAGGTCTATGCCGACGCGGCCATGGGTGGCCAGGAAGTCCGGCCCTCGTTTTCCCGGGAGGAGCTCACGCTCATCGTCGAGACGGCACGGTCAAACGGCATCCTGGTTACAACACATGCCTCGTCGCGCGAGGGAATGAGGCGGGCCGCCGAGGCCGGGGTCGCGACGATCGAGCACGGTTACGGCGGCGACCCCGAGGTGTTCCGGTTGATGGCCCAGCGGGGCATTGCCCTCTGCCCGACCCTGACCGCGACGGAGGCCTCGGCGACGAGATACCGCGGCTGGCGGATCGGGGTTGATCCTGAGCCAAAGCCACTCGCGAACCTGCGGACTCTCTTCAAGCAAGCGCGCGAGGCGGGCGTGACCATCGCCAACGGCAGCGATATGGGGGTCTTCGCCCACGGCGCAGGCGCGCGCGAACTCGAGTTGATGGTTGAGTTCGGGATGAAGCCCGCCGAGGCTCTTCAATCGGCCACCTCGGTCGCCGCC
>JBAUOX010000995.1:0-12348 GCA_049579985.1 Isosphaeraceae bacterium
CCGTCAATTGCGACCTGCGAGACAAGGTCGTCGAGCTGGGCATACCCGGCGAGAAAGTCCATGTCTGGGCGCGGGGGATCGACACGTCTCTCTTCGCTTCAGGCGATCGTCTCGAGGCGCGGCGGCGGCTCGGAATCCCGGTGATGCGGCCCAGTCTCGTCTGGGTAGGACGGATGGTCCCCGTCAAGGGGCTCGACGTCCTGGTGGAATCGTGCGCCCTGCTGCGGAACCGCGGTGTCGATTATCACCTTTACCTCGTGGGTGATGGGCCGTTGCGCAGCCAGCTCATGGCCAGGACGGAGGCTCACTGCCTCTCGGCCCACATCACGTTTGTCGGCCCGAAGCTCCACGAGGAGCTGCCCGACTGGTATCGTGCCGCCGACCTGACCGTGCTGCCCAGCCGGTCCGAAGGACTGCCGAACGTGCTGCGCGAGTCGCTGGCCTGCGGCACGCCGTTTGTTGCCAGCGATGTCGGGGGGATCGGCCAGATCGCCGATCTAGATTCCAGTCTGCTCGTTCCTGCCGAAGATCCCTTGTCCCTCGCTGAGGCGATCGCCCAGGCCCTGGCTCGGTGGGGTGGGAAAGGCAGTGCGATTGCACCAGGGTTTCAGAGCTGGGAAGAATCGGCGGACACTTTGGTTGAAATCATGCAGCCATACGTCACCTCGGGTCCTCGAGTGTGTACAATGAAGCGGCCCACACCGCGTCTGGTCGCTGATCGAATCGATCTCGAGAACTCAAATCAACAAAAGCAGGCAATGCTTCAAGACCCTGTCCTCCTTGGCTCGAGAAACTCGCTCGGAACTCGAGCACGGGGACAATTCCGCATCGAGGAGCAAGCGGCGCCCAATTGGAGACGCCAGGCACTCCGCCGGGTCCTTGCCGCAACACTACCCTCGCGGTTGTTGCTCACCCATGGCCCGCGTCATGCTCGGTCGGTCTGCCTCACGTTCGACGACGGACCGGATCCGATCCTGACCCCCCCTCTGCTCGACGTTCTGCGCGATTGCGGTGTCCGGGCGACGTTCTTCGTCATCGGTGAAAAGGTTGAGCGCCATCCCGAGATCGTGCGGCGCATGGCTCTCGAGGGTCATTGCGTGGGGAACCACAGCTTCAGTCACATCGACCCGGGATCGACCTCCTGCCGCCGCCTCCTCGATGAGGTCCGTCGCACGGCGGCGCTGCTTGCCGGGTTACTGGGTATCGAGGTCAGGTTGTTTCGCCCCCCGCATGGCAAGTTGACTGCCTCGAAGCTGTGGCGACTGTGGTGGAAGCGGCAGACTGTCGTGCTCTGGAACGTCGATCCCAAGGATTACGCGCGCACGACCGCCCAGGAGGTGCACGAGTGGTTCGAGCGGCGCGCCCTGCAAGCAGGCGATCTCGTGCTGATGCACGACAACGTCCCTCATGCCATCGAGGTCACCCCGGATCTCGTCCAACGAGCGCGTGCGTCCGGCTTGACTTTCACAACTGTTGCCGACTGGCTGTCTTGACCCACGGTGATGTAATGCAACAGCATGCTTCGGACCGGTCATCACAACAGCCGACAGTCCTCTTTTTTGGAAATGATTGGTTCGCCGAGAATCGCACCTCCAGCCACCATATCGCGCGGTGGCTGGCCCGTGACCACCGGGTCTACTACATCGAGTGCCCGGGGCTGCGCGCTCCCAAGACCTCCGGCCGCGACCTCAAGAAGATCTGGTCCAAGGTGGTCCGGTACGCCAAAGGGCCGCGCAGGGCCATTGAGAACGTGAAGGTGCTTACCCTCCTGCAGATTCCCCTCCACCGTTTTCGGCTGGTGCGGTGGCTCAACCGGACCCTCATCCTGGCAACCCTACGCTGTCTCGAGTGGAGGGAGGGGATCCGCCGCCCGATCGCCTGGTTCATGGTTCCCCATCTTTCGTCCGTTGTGGGCCGACTCGGGGAGAGCCTTTCGGTTTACTATTGCATCGACGATTATGCATCCCTGCCCGATGTCAACGCTCAGGCGGTTCGCGCCATGGACGAAGAGCTGACGCGCAAGGCCGGCCTGGTCTTCGTCGCCTCCCAGACTCTGCTGGACGCGAAATCGCGACTGAACCCCAGGGCCTACGTCAGCCCTCACGGGGTCGACATCGACCACTTCGGTCGGGCACGCGATGATCGGCTGGAGAGCCCGCCTGAGATGGTGAACCTGCCGCGGCCGATTGTCGGTTTTTTCGGGCTCATCGAACAGTGGATCGACCTGGACCTGGTCGACGAGCTTGCCGCACGTCGCCCGCAATGGTCGATCGTCCTCATCGGGCGGATGGCGGTGCCGGACCATCCCGTCTGCCATCGTCCCAATGTCCATCTGCTCGGCAAGCGTCCTTACGACGAGCTGCCCGCTTACGGAAGAACGTTCGACGCGGCGATCATCCCCTACCGTTTGACCCAGCAGGTCCTGCACGCCAATCCGATCAAGCTCCGCGAGTACCTGGCAATGGGCAAGGCGGTGGTCTCGGTGAGCACGCCCGAGATCGACAAGTACTCCGAGGTGGTCGAGATCGCCCATTCTCGCGAGGAGTTCCTCGCGAAGCTCGACGCGGTCCTCTCCCGGCCATCCACGCCGGCCGAGATAAGACGGCGGGTCGATCGGGTTGCCGGGGAAAGCTGGGATGCTCGTTTGAGCCATGTGATGGAGATCGTCCAGCACCATCTGCAAGGGAAAAGGGTGCCGGAACCTGTCGCCCCGGCTGTGGAATTACCAGGCGCAGTGAGAGAAGACCAAGGAGTTCGCGCATGAAAAGCACTGTGTGTCTTCGCCGGGCCGACCGCATGAACCCCCGTCCCGCGGTCGTCGAGCTGCTGGAAGGCTGCCGATGGGAGGAGTTGATCCCGAGCGGTGGCTCTGTCGTGATCAAGCCCAACCTGTGCACGGAGCGGCCCGAGCAGATCCACACGGCAAACACCTCGATCGAAGTCCTGCGGGCCGTCTGCGAAGTGCTCCGGGAGCGGACCGCTCAGATCACGATCGTCGAGTCGGACGGGGCGCGCTACCCCGCCGAGGCGGCCTTCGAGAACAACGGGGTCTACAGCTTGGCCGCGGAGCTGGGTCTGAAGGTCGTGAACCTTTCGAAGGACGAGCTGGTGGAGATGCCCGACCCGCGGCTCAAGGGGTTCGGCATGGCCCGGACCTGGCTGGAAGCCGATGTGTTCGTGACCCTGCCCGTGCTCAAAACGCACGCGACAACTGTCTTCACCGGGTGCTTGAAGAACCAGTGGGGCTGCATTCCCCGGTACGACCGGATCCTGCTGCACAAGTACCTGCACGAATTGATCGGTCAGGTGAATGCACTACGCCCGGTCAGCCTCGCTCTGATGGACGGCCTGATCGGCATGCAGGGTCGTGGTCCGATCAACGGCTACCCCATTAACCTGGATGTTCTGCTCGCCAGCCGCGACCCGGTCGCTCTGGACGCAACGGCCATGCGATTGATCGGCCTGGAGCCGGCGACGAGCCGACATGTCGTCCACGCCGAACGGATTGGTTTGGGATGCCTGTCGGCAACTCAAATCACCGTGGACGGTCCGTTCGCCGAGTTGCACACGACGGTCGAACCCGCGGTCGAGGACTGGGCGATCAAGCTGATGAACCAGGTTGCTCGTTCTCCGTTCATCACCAAGCATTTCCTGCTCAATGACCACGTTTTCTATCCCGTCCGCCGCGCGGTTGCGCTCACTCGCAGCGTGATGAAACGCGCGCCGCGTCGAGGGGATATAGCCTGATGACGGATCGCGAACGAAATGACTCGGGGCGATGATCTTCGGCACGGCACGGGCTAGTGTTCGCGGCATGAGGGAGGGGGGGAGCTTGCCCGAGGGCATCGCGATGAACTGGCGTATCAAGGGTCTAACACAGAAGGCCCTGAGTATCATTCCCGGCGGTGTGCGGATGAACGACCTGCTGCAACGCCGGCTGGGCGGCCTGCGCGACTTTCGGCGCCATGTCGCCAGCAAGGTCGTGGATGACTGGGTGGTCCTGGCGTCCTATATGAAGGAACTCGGGGTCGGGGTGGATGGTTTGCGGTACGTGGAGATCGGCACGGGATGGTTTCCCGTCCTGCCGGTATGCTACGCGCTGGCCGGGGCACGGGAAGTGGCGACATTTGACCTGACCCGGCACCTCGATGCTCGCCTGTCACTCAAGATGGTGACCATGCTTGACGCGCTCCTGCCGGCGATCGCCGAGGCGGGTGGCCGGCCCCTGCCTGAAGTTGAAGCCGCGTACGCGGACCTGAGAGAGGCGGCGACGCTCGAGGAATTGCTGCAGCGCGCTCGGATCGACTATCGCGCCCCGGCCGACGCCGCTGACTCCGGCCTTGCGGACGGCAGCGTCGATGTGATCTTCTCCAACAGCGTTCTCGAGCATGTGCCCGGTCCGGATATCGCCCGCATGATGGAGGAAAGCCGCCGAATCCTACGCAAGGGAGGGCTTGCCATCCACTGTGCCAACTGCGGTGATCATTACGCCTACTTCGATCGCATGATTACTCCGATCAACTATCTGAGATACTCCGACCGCGAATGGGCTTTCTGGAACAATCGTCTGCTCTACCAGAACCGGCTCCGGCCGGTCGACTTCGTTCTGCTCGTTCAGGAGGCGGGTCTCGAAATCGTCCTGCAGAAGACCCGGCCGCGAGCGGAGCTGCTCGCGCTCCTGCCGCAGATGAACATCGCCTCTGAGTTCATTCCCTACCCTGCTGAAGAGCTTTGCTGCACCTCGATCGGGTTCGTGGCTCGCAAACCCTGAGCGACGCCCTCTTTTGTGGACCCAGCAAACTTCTGGAAAGACGTAAGAGATGTGATCGTGATGATAACCCTCTTCTTCTGGACCTGTGCGGCCCTGGTCGTCTACTGCTACGCGGTCTATCCGATCCTGATCGGGTGGCTGTCGCGAGTGTTCGGGCAATCGTCCGACACGACTGTGGGCGATCTTGATCCATGGCCGGAGGTCACGCTCCTGATCGCGGCTCACAACGAAGAAACCGTCATCGAGGATCGGGTCCGGAACGCTCTGGCGATGGACTATCCGCACGACCGTTTCGAGATCGTGATCGGTCTGGACGGGTGCAGCGACGGTACGGCCGCGATCGTGCGCCGGTTCGCGGACCGCGGCGTCCGGCTGCTCGACTATCCCCAGCGACGCGGCAAGGCCGCCGTGCTGAACGCGGCCATGGACGAGGTCAAGGGGCGGCTCATCTTGATGTCCGACGCGAACACGGAGATCGATCCCCAGGCGGCGCGACGGCTGGTCCGCTGGTTCCAGGACCCCCGGGTGGGAGCGGCCGTGGGGCGGCTGATCTTGACCGACCCTCAAACGGGACGCAACGTTGACAGCCTCTACTGGAAGTACGAGACCTTCCTGAAGCGGTGTGAGGGGCGAGTGGGAGCGCTGCTAGGGGCCAATGGGGCGATCTACGCGATCCGGCGCGACCTCTACGTCCCGATTCCCCCCGAGACCATCATTGACGATTTCGTTATCCCCTTGCTGGCCAAGCTCCGCTCGGGCTGCACCATCATCTACGATTGCGACGCTGTCGCTCGGGAGGAAACGCCCGCGGCGCTCTCGTCCGAATTCCACCGCCGGGCCCGGATCGGGGCCGGTGGGTTCCAGAGCATCGCCCTGCTCTGGAGATTGCTCGATCCCCGCCGGGGGTGGGTCGCATTCACCTTCTTCTGCCACAAAGTGCTGCGCTGGTTGTGCCCGTTCTTCTTGATCGGACTCCTGGCGAGCAGCGCTCTGCTCTGGGGCCGTCCGTTCTATCGGTGGACCCTCGGCGCGCAGCTCGCCTTCTACGGGGTATCGCTCCTGGCGGCCCTTGCGCCGCAAGGGATCAGGCTGCCCAAGGTGATCCGGTTGACGGCGATGTTCACGACCATGAATGCCGCCCTTCTCGTCGGGTTCGTACGCTGGCTCGGGAAACGGCAGAACGCCGCCTGGAGGCGGACGACCCGGGTGGCGGAAGCCAGCGGAGCTCTCCGATGAGCAGCGAGTACCTGTTGCCCAGCATCCTGGCCGTCGTACTCCTGGCCTCGGCGGGGGCTGCCCTGGCTGCCTTGGCCGCACGGCGACGAGGACTTGCTCGTTGGATGTTCACCTATGTCCGCGAGCGATCGGTGCGCCATTCGCCGCGACCCGGCCAGCCGGTCCACCTCCTGCTGTGCATCGCCGACCACTTCGAGCCGGGCAACGGCGGAGTAACTCCGGACGTCGCGCGACAACGGTTGCAGCGCTGGGTCGAAGATTATCCCAGGCTCTGCCAGCAATTCCGTGACAGCGACGGGCGCTCGCCTCGACACACGTTCTTCTATCCCATCGACATGTACGTCCCCGAAGAGGTTGACGCGCTGGGCGAGCTGTGCCGCCTCGGACTGGGCGAAGTGGAAATCCATCTTCATCACGACGGCGACACGTCGGAAAACCTGAAACGGATGCTGTTGAACTTCAAGGAGATCCTGGCGCGGCGGCATGGATTGCTCGCCCGGCACCGCGAGACCGGCGCACCGGCCTACGGCTTCGTGCACGGGAACTGGGCGCTGGACAACGCGCGTCCCGACGGACGCTGGTGCGGAGTGAACGACGAGATCGAGATCCTCCGGAGAACCGGCTGCTACGCCGACTTCACGCTGCCTTCCGCACCCAGTCCAACCCAGACGCGCAAGATCAACAGTATCTATTACGCCACTGACGATCCTCATCGACCCAGGTCACATGACTGGGGAATTGACATCGGCATCGGTGTCGTTCCGCGCGACAGCCTCATGATCATTCAGGGGCCGCTGGTCCTGAACTGGCGGCGACGGAGATGGGGGATTCTCCCCCGGATCGAGAACGCCTGCCTTCAGGGCAATCAGACCCCGACCCTGGACCGACTCGACGCCTGGCTCAGGGCACGGATCCAGGTCGTCTCGCGGCCGGACTGGTACTTTGTCAAGCTCCACACACACGGGGCCACCGAGGAGAACCGGCGGGTCCTCCTGGGCGAGCCGATGAGGGAGTTCCATCGAGCGCTGGCCCGGAAGTCCAGCGAGGAACCGGGCTTTCATTTTCACTACGTGACGGCGCGTGAGATGTATAATCTCGCGCTCGCCGCCGAAGCCGGCTGGCAGGGAGGCGTCGCCGAAGCGCGAGACTACGAGCTGGTCTTCAGTGGTACCGGGCAACCGGTGTCGCATGCCAACGGCCTCGTCGTCGGAGAGTCGACGCTCGGTTGCGCGTATCCCACGGCGGGATGAGGCTCGCGCAGAGGCCGCAGGGTGGACCCGGTTCGCCGGCTCCTGAAGACTGGGAGACACGACCATGATCAACCGGGTGATCGGACATTCCAGGTCGGTGGCCGCCACGGCCCATGTGACCTGGAAGGGCGTGCTGGCGCTGACTTTTGCATGGGGTTGCCTTCCCGCCGTTCGGGCCGCCGACTACTGGGTCGCGACCGGGGGCCGGGACGCGACCGGCTGGGGCAGCAGCACGCGTCCCTGGGCGACACTCCAGTACGCCGCAAATCAGATCCGTCCCGGTGATACGGTTCACGTTCGCGACGGCGAGTACGAAGGCTTTGACTTGCGTCGCGGCGGCACTCGAGAGGCGTTGGTGTGTTTCAAGGCGGAAGGAAAGACAGTCCGAATCGTTCGCCGCAACCGCAAGACTCCCGACGGGATCAATGTGGAAGGGGCTGGATATGTAATCATCGAGGGATTTGTCGTCAATGAAATGCCACGTGCGGGAGTGCGCGGTGCCCTCAGCCCCCACCTGACGATTCGCCTGATCCACGCCGATCGCAATGGCTCTTGGGGCATCCTCACCGGCTTTTGTGACGACGTAATGGTCGTCAACAACGTGGTGTCGAACTGTGTAAGGGAGCATGGCATCTACGTCGGCAACAGTGGCGATCGCCCGATCATTCGAGGCAATGTCTCCAAGGGCAATCGTTCGTGCGGCATCCACATCAACGGGGACCAAAGTCAAGGAGGTGACGGGATCATCTCCGGGGCCGTCGTGGAGAACAACCTCATATACGGCAACGGGCGGGCAGGCGGCTCAGCCATCAACTGCGACGGCGTCCAGGATTCGACCATCCGCAACAACTTGCTCTATGACAACCATAAGAGTGGAATCTCGCTCTACCGAGAAGACGGCGCGGCAGGATCGAAAAATAACCGCGTCATCAACAATACAATCGTCATGCCGCGGAGCGCCAGATGGGCGGTCAACATCAAGGATGGGAGCACGGGAAACGTGGTCCGGAACAACATCTTGTTTCACGAGGATCGATCGCGAGGCAGCATCAACATCGACGCCGGGAGCCTCCCCGGCTTTCAGAGCGACTTCAACATTGTCGTGGATCGCTTCAGTCCCGATGACGGCGATCAAGTGATGTCGCTGAGCCGCTGGCAATCGACGACCGGGCTCGACCGGCATTCTATCGTAGCTACACCCCAGAGAGTATTCGTGAGTCCCGACGCGAGCGATTTCCGGCTCAAGGATGACTCCCCGGCGATCGATGCGGCTGATCCTTCCGTCGCGCCTCCGCACGACCTCGAGGGTCGTCCGCGTCCGGTCGGATCACGCCCCGATATTGGCGCTTTCGAAAACCAGAGCAACCTCGAGCCCGGCCGGTGAACGATCTTGATCACTCTGCCAACCCTGGCCCAGGATTCGGATGGCCATGGGGGGGAAGACCGTCCAGGACACACTCGGCCGGATACGATGGCTGTTGGAAATTACGATAAGAGGGGTACATTGAACGTTCTCCACTTGGCACTCTCATTCGCTGAAGGTGGGCGGAAGGAGGGGATCATGACCCTGCTCCGCTCGCTCGTCGACGAGGGCATCGCCTGCGATCTGGCCTGTCTCGACCCGATCGATTCCCCACCCCAGGAGGTGATGGGGCTGGTCGGCACTTACGAGGTCATTCGCCGGCGAAGCCATGGCGCGGCGACCGACGTCAGGGCCTTGATGCGGCTGTTACAGCTCTGCCGGCAACGACGGGTCACGATCATCCATGCACACGATGGCGCCAGTCATTACTTCGGGGCCATGGCCCGGTTGTTTCTCCCTTCCGTCCGGCTTCTGATGACGTTTAACCGGTCGGGTGGTGTCGAAACGGAACAGGTCCGCTACCGGCTGCGGAACGCGTTGGCAATCGCTCGCAGCGACGCGATCGTCGCGCCGTCGACCGAGCGCCGCAAGTATTATCTACAGGTCAACATCATCCGTCCGGACAAGGTCATATGCATTGCCCCGGGGGTCGACAGCTCTCGGTTCCGTCCCGACGGGGAAGTCAGGGCGACGGTGCGGCGCGAGCTTGGAGTCGACCCCGAGACGGTGGTGCTCGGAGCTGTGGGCCACTTCGGGCCGGATAAGGGCATCGACGTGGTCTTACGGGCGTTCGCCGCGGCCGAGCGAACTGGAAGCCCCTGCCCCCTGCTGCTGGTGGTCGTCGGCGATGGAACAGAGTCGCAACGGGCGATCATGGACGAACTGGCCGCGGCAGTGAGTCCAGGGCGGGTCGTCTTCACCGGCTTCCGTCGCGACGTTGAGCGTTGGTTTCGGGCTTTTGACGTCTTCGTGCACGCCCCGCGGCGAGAGGCGTTCGGACTCGTGCTTGTCGAGGCGATGGCCTCAGGGCTCCCGGTTGTTGCCACCCGTGTTGGCGGTGTCACCGACATCGTCCAGGTGGGCCAAACCGGCCTGCTCGTCCCTTCGGAATCGCCCGAGTTGTTGGCCGAGGCCATTCACCGACTCGTGGGCGATCGGGACCACCGCCAGGCCATGAGCACCGCAGCAAGACAGGTGGCCCTGAACGAGTACAACCCAAGCCTCTACGCCCGTCGCTACGCCCGGCTTTACCATAGCCTGGTGGAAGGGAGGGTCCCTTCGACCGCCGACCTACCCGGGACCGACGGCCCCCACCCGGTCACAACTGCAACGCATGGCTCGTGAACGTGCACCAGATCCTGAACCACGATCCTCTGGCGCGAGTCGGTTCGGGCGACCTCGAATTGACCGAACTTTTCGAGGAGGCGCGGGGGCTATGGTGACGAAATCCCTCTCGTTGACGGGCAGGCTCCGGGTCACGCACGTCGTGAACTCCCTGGAGGTCGGTGGTCTGGAGCGTCTCGTTCACGACCTCGCTCTGGAACGCGGGGCGGAGTGCACTTCGGTTGTCTGCCTCAACAAGCTGGGGGCTTTCGGAGAGGACCTTCAGGCCAGCGGGGTTGATGTGTCCGTCATCGGTCTGGAGGGCAGTCCCCTCCGCGTAATCGCGCAGCTCTGCCGCCAGTTACGCAGGTTGCGACCCGACATCGTGCACTGCCACAACATGCGCTCGTACCTTATCGGCGGGCTGGCAGCCCGGCTGTGCGGCCGGCGCGGCTTGGTACTGACCAAGCACGGATCGGCGCCCCTGAAACCACGATCCGCCGCGGGGCTGACCCGATGGCTGATGCGTAGAACGACCGTCGTCGTGGTCTCTCCCCAGATCGAGGGGCTGATGAAAGGTAGTCGCCCGCAGCGACTGGTTTACATTCCCAACGGGATTCCCTTGTCTGCCTATGACCGTCGACCGCCTCGGCTGGAAGCCCGCCAGCGACTGGGTTGGTCGCCGGCAGGTCCCTGGTTGGGAATCGTTGCCCGCCTACACCCAGGGAAGAACCACCTCACGCTCCTCGAATCGCTACGAGCTGTTCGACGGCGATTCCCCACCACGTGCCTGGCCATCGTCGGCGACGGTCCTCATCGGGGTGTGATCCAGGAGGCCATTGACCGGCTGAACTTTGAAGGGGCGGTGGCGATGCTCGGGGAACGCCGGGACATCGCTGAGATCCTCGCCGCGCTCGATCTTTTCGTCCTCGCCTCCGAGACGGAAGGGATGCCGATGACGTTGCTGGAGGCGATGGCCGCACGGTTGCCCGTGGTGGCGACCCGTGTCGGCGGCGTGCCTGAGGTCGTCCTGGATGGCCAGACCGGCTTACTGGTCCCGCCCCGTTCCCCTGAGGCGCTCTCGGCAGCGATCGAAACGGTCCTCTCTGACCCCGTCATGGCCGAACAGTTCGGCCAGGCTGGACGCCGGCGGGTCGAGGATCTGTTTGACCTGAGGCGAACCGTGAGCCGCTATGAGGAAACCTACCTGACCGTCGTAGGCCGCGCACCGGGCCCTGTGTGATCGTGCGAACACGATTGACTTCATGCCGTGATCGAACTATGATAGGCAGAATGCCCGATCGGAGTGCCCCTTAGTCTCCGGGCTTCCTATGACCACGAAGGCTCCGACGTTTCCGTCCGGCACCAGCCGACGATCCGACCCCAAGTCTTCCTCCAGACTCCAGGAATGGTGTAAGGCGATGGCCCACACACGCATCTTGATCATCCAGCCGCCGAGTCCCCCCGGCCTCAACGTGAAGCGTGACCTCGCCGGCGGGTTCGGCGTGGCGAACCGGACCACCAGAAAGACCTACGGGCACGACTCGTCGTACCCGACCATGCCGCACCTCTCGCTCCTCTATCTGGCCGCGCTCCTTGAGCGCGCGGGGCGCCAGGTCGCGTTCGTTGACGGCGCGGCCGAGCAGCTCGACGAGAACGGGGTCGAGCGCCGGGTGGATGAGTTTGCGCCCGACGCCGTCGTCTTCCTCGTCAACCTGCCGAGCCTTTACGCCGATTGCGAGCTCGCGCACAGGCTCAAGAGCCGGCATCCGGCCGTCCGGTTCATCGGGGTCGGTGTCGTCGGTCGGGCACTCGACGACGAGCTATTGAGGCGCGGGAAGTTCGACCACGTCGTCCGGGGCGACACGGAGGTGGTCGTGCCGAATCTCCTCGACGCGGACCCAGACCCTGCCGCGGTCCCCGTGGCCGGCACGAGTCACCTGCGTGACGGGGTCGTCGAGCGATCTCCCGACATTCCACGCCTGACCAACCTGGCCGCGCTCCCCTGGCCGGCTTATCACCTCGCCCCCATGAACCGCTACTGGTATCAGGTCTTCGGACAGGGGCGGACTTACGCGACGGTGCAGGCCAGCAAGGGCTGTCCCTTCACTTGTTACTATTGCCCCTACCCCCTCGGGTTCGGATCGAAGCTGCTCCAGCGGGCACCGGAGGACATCGTCAACGAGGTCGAGTGCCTCCTCACCCGTTTCCGGTGCGATGCGATCTACTTCCGGGACCAGGTCTTCGCGATGAAGCCCAATATGGTCATGCTCCTCTGCGAGGAGATCCTTCGTCGGGGCTTGAAGTTCGAGTGGGTCGTCGAGACGCGCCTCGACAGCGTTAACAAGGAGTTGCTCAGCCGGATGCGGGCCGCCGGCTGTCGCCGGATTCACTTCGGCCTGGAG